>CAZHZH010000050.1:17310-20631 GCA_964537205.1 uncultured Bacteroidaceae bacterium | reverse complement strand
TATGATACAAAAGTCCCACCATGGCAAATGACTTGCCGCAGCGGGACACCACTAACAACTATGACGCACTTATGACGTCCTTATTTAGAGAACTGATATATTACAAACGTTTTGGCAGGTACGCTTAGCGAGAACGACGGCGCGCTGACTGTCACGTCGCTTACACGCGGCTCGTACTTATGCGGTTCGTCAAGAGTATTCTCGCCATCCATATCGTCGGCATGGAAAGCGATGAGTTTGCCCTCGCGGACACCTTTCATTCCTTTGAGGTTCAACGTCACGTCCTGAGGCTTGTCGCCGACATTCACAATTTTCACGTTATAACAATTGTTGTTCTTGTCAAAATTGGCACTCGCGAACAATCCGTCCTGGTCGTCGTTGCCGGCAACAGGCTTGCCGTTCATTGACAGAGGGACTATATTTGTACCCTTCGTCGTTGAATAGAGTTGCTGAACTTGGTATGAGCATGAACGAAACGAGCGCAAATTGTCGTACCAGATCAAGTCTGGCCGCCACTGCCAGCCGTCGATGTGCGCGAACAAAGGAGCATAAGTAGCCATTTCGACCACGTCGGCATTACGCTCAACGCCTGTGAGGAACGCAGCTTCAAGCAAGGCCGCCTCAAAATGATTCCATTTCTTGCCTTTTCCATGACATGCATACTCACCAGCGAACACCTTAGGTCCTTTGCGTGAATAGTTGTCATAGCGATTTCCACTCTTCAAAAACCAACTCTCAGGGCGGTAGAAGTGCTCATCCACAAGGTCTGCCCCGATCTTCACCATTTCAGGCCACAAGAAATCGAAGTCGGACCCTTCGCTGTTTGGACCTGACGTGCCTACGATCTTGATATTCGGGTACTGTTTACGCACCGGTTCGATGAATGGTTGCAAATGGTCGATGTAAGTCTGTCCCCACTGTTCGTTTCCTATAGCCACGTATTTCAGATTGAACGGAGCCGGATGCCCCATATCCGCACGAAGCTTCGCCCACTTATTCTTGGCCGGATCCCCATTAGCGAACTCTATCAGGTCAAGCACATCATCTATATATGGCTGAAGCTCGTCAACCGGCACATTCGCATCCTCCGTGTGATTTTGGAACTGACACGCAAGTCCGACGCTTACAACAGGTAGCGCGGTGGCTCCAATCTCCTCGCAAAGCAGGAAATACTCATAGAATCCAAGGCCATAGCTCTGATAATAGTCAGGGAAGAAGCGGTAGTCGAAAGTGTAGTGCCAGCGGTTCTCATTGAGAGGGCGGTTCTCTACAGGTCCTACGGAGTTCTTCCATTGATAGCGCGAATTGAGGTCAGTTCCTTCAACGATACAACCACCAGGGAAACGGAATACTCCCGGCTTTAAATCTGCCAAAGCCTGCGCCAGATCCTTGCGCATCCCGTTCTCATGTCCGTTGAAAGTATCGACAGGGAACAGGCTGATATGCTCGAGGTCTACAATTGCGCTATTTCTGCCAAGCATGACACGCAGAGTACCCTTGTCCACGGTCTTACCCGCCTTCAAGACGACAGTGTATTTCTTCCACACCTTGCTGTCAATGGCAACTTCCGCCTCAGCGATCTGCTGACGCTCATCCATCGTGGAAGGATTACAGAGCATTACACGGATTTTCCCAGTTCCACCATCAGGAACTCTCGCCCAAACAGAAAAGCGGTACTCTGCCCCCTGCTGGTAGCCAATTCCAAAATAGCCTTCGTTCTCCACACCCGAGAACTTGTCGCTATGTCCGCTGTAACCCACACGGACGTAATGAGGGTTCTTGTCGAACGGACCATCATCTTTCAACGTCACATTCCCGAATACCTTCCAACCCATATAATGGTCAGGGAATTCGAACGAGCGGTTTTTTACTAATTCACCATACAGACCTCCATCTGCGGCAAAATTGATGTCCTCAAAGAAGATACCGTACAAGGTAGAAGGGATCGACGCACCAAGCTTCTTCGTGTTGATGTCGAATTCATGATTCTGGGCATTCAGTCCTAATGCACATAGGGCCAATGACCAAACAACTACAAATTTTTTATTCATAAACATTGTATGTATTTTGATTGTTTGTTATTTCTTCAGTAGATATATGTTGCAAATATAGACAAATAAAATTGATTAGGCAATTATTAAACTTACATTTTAAATATATAGGAGCGAAATGAGGTCCCAACAAGAAAATAAATTCTTATCTTTGCATGGAATTTTTAAAAAGGCATACATGTTTGGAATCAATATTTCTAACGACAACATTTGGGTTTGCATAATTCTGTTTCTCGTAGGGTTGTTCCTTATCGTCAAGGGAGCCGACTTTCTGACCGACGGAGCATCAGCAGTCGCACGCAAATTGAAAGTTTCAACATTGGTAATAGGACTGACAATAGTGGCTTTTGGCACATCATTGCCCGAACTGGTAGTAAGCACCATATCCTCAATGGAAGGGCATGGAGACATGTCGATGGGCAATGTTGTCGGCAGTAATATATTCAATACACTGGCAATAGTAGGGATAACGGCGCTGTTCCTCCCGATCTACTGCAAGAAAGACCTGTTGATACGTGATATTCCCATGAATATCATTGTATCCATCATGCTTATGGTGCTGGTATTCTTTATCGATGGGACGAATGTGCTGACCCGCACAGAAGGAATCGCATTACTCGTCGTCTTCGCAATTTACCTTTGGGCTACATTCTACACTTCCATGAAGAAAAGCAAGCAGGCAGAGGAGGAAGCGGAATATAAAGGCATGCCAATGTGGAAAGCGGGACTGTTAATCTGCATAGGGCTGGCGTTCCTTGTGTTAGGAGGCAACTGGTTAGTGGACGGAGCGTCGGGCATAGCTACAAAACTTGGGGTAAGCGAGTCGATAATCGCACTAACCATTGTGTCGGCAGGCACATCTATACCCGAGCTGGCGACATCAGTCGTAGCCGCACGGAAAGGAGACGCGGACATGGCAATGGGCAACGTCGTGGGAAGCAACATATTCAACATTTTGTTCATCCTTGGCGTAGCGTCGACACTGAGCCCTATAACAATGGGCGACATCGGATATATCGACTTTGTCTTCATGATCGCATCCGTACTCTTGCTCGCCTTGTTCGGTTTCTTCGGGAAGCAGCATAAAATCAACCGCTGGCATGGGATGGTGTTGACCGCGACAATAATAATTTATTATGTATATCTTATAGTGCAGGCAACAAACAGAAACTAAGCGCGGCAAGAAATAAATGCAAGTAAAATAAAAACGTCCAAAATATTTGTTTTTGTTATGTCAATAGTATAACTTTGCAGACAGAAATGTTTTGCA
>CAZHZH010000050.1:0-17210 GCA_964537205.1 uncultured Bacteroidaceae bacterium | reverse complement strand
TTTGCAGACAGAAATGTTTTGCAAACGAGAGCAGAGCCAAGCTTGCTTGAGCCATGCCGAGTGGAGCCAAACATTAGATAAAAGCTAAGTAATATTTTAAATAACAATCACTCTTATGAAGAATTCAATTGTAACATTTCCCGTACCGGCCAACGAACCGGTCAAAAGTTATCTTGAAGGCAGTCCCGAACGAGTTGCACTCGACGCAGAACTGAAACGCCAACACGAAACAGTATTGGATATTCCACTCATCATCGGAGGCAAGGAAATCCGTACAGGCAATACAGCCGACGTTGTTTGTCCACACGACCACAAACACGTTCTCGCCCACTACCACAAGGCAGGTGAGAAAGAAATAAAGATGGCTATCGACGCAGCGATGAAAGCGCATAAAGAATGGGCTAACACCGACTGGACTGTACGAGCATCCATCGTCATGAAATGTGCCGAATTGCTCGCTACAAAGTATCGTCCTATACTGAATGCAGCAACAATGCTCGGACAAAGCAAAAACATATACCAGGCTGAAATCGACTCCGCATGTGAGACAATCGACTTCTTCCGTTACAATGTACACTACGCATCAAAACTCTATAGCATACAACCAAAGAACGGAGCCGGCGTAATCGACAATACCGAATACCGTCCGCTCGAAGGATTCGTATTGGCTGTCACTCCTTTCAACTTCTCTTCAATCGCTTGCAACCTCAACATGACACCTGTACTGATGGGCAACACGACAATATGGAAGCCATCATCAACAGCCATCCTCTCAAACTACTACTTGATGCAGTTGTTCAAAGAAGCAGGCGTGCCAGACGGAGTTGTGAACTTCGTACCAAGCAAAGGTTCTGAGATAGGAAAAATTTGCTGCGCAAGCAAAGACCTCGCAGGAATCCACTTCACAGGATCTACAAGCACATTCCAAACATTATGGAAATCTGTCGGCGAAAATATCGAGAAGTATGTAAGCTATCCTCGCCTGGTAGGTGAGACTGGCGGTAAGGACTACATCTTCGTTCACCCTTCTGCCGATGTCGACGCTGTAGCACACGCCGCATTCACCGGAGCTTACGAATATCAGGGTCAGAAATGTTCCGCAGCAAGCCGTATGTATATTCCAAAGAGCTTGTGGGGTCCAGTACTTGACAAGATGAAGAAGTTTGCGAGCGAGATAAAGATGGGCGACGTTATGGACTGCCACAACTATATCAACGCAGTTATCGACGAGACTTCATTCGACAACATCGCGGCTCACATCGAATACGCAAAAGCATCAAAGGACGCAAAGATCGTTATGGGCGGAAAGTACGACAAGAGTGTCGGCTATTTCGTAGAGCCTACAATTATAGAGACCACCGACCCTCATTTCAAGACAATGGAAGAAGAGATCTTCGGTCCGGTTCTGACCGTTTACCCATACGATGACGACAAAGTGGAAGAGGCAGTTCACTATTGCGACACAACTTCGCCTTATGGCTTAACGGGTTCTGTATTTGGCCAGGATCGCATCGCCGTTGAGAAGATTGCGGATGAGCTTTGCTACACAGCCGGCAACTTCTATATCAACGACCGCCCGACAGGAGCCGTTGTAGGTTTGCAACCATTCGGAGGCAGCCGCGCTTCAGGTACAAACGACAAGGCAGGTGGCGAATTCAACCTCATCCGTTGGGTGCTCCCACGCGTCATAAAGGAAACTCTCGTACCAGCAACAGACTACCGCTATACTTACATGAAGTGATTCCGTCTGTATGGCTTAGGCATAAACATCCCCTCTTCTCGTTATGGAGGAGGGGATTTTTAATTTTTCCAATTTCTACTAATGACTTACAAGAAATGAAACATACATTATTAACTCTTATGGCCTTGTGTACCGCCACATTTGCGTGCAAAGCGCAGCTGATCACGCAACCGCCGGCAAACCTCGGATTCGATGCTTACTACACAAAGTACATGAATTGCAATGGCATACACATCGTCTCAGGCGACAAGGCTCCTGACAGTTGCCTTGTAAAAGTATATCAGCAAATAGACGCCATGACAAGCATGTTGCCGAAAGAGGTCGCAAAGGCGTTGGTCGACAACAACGCCCGCATAGTCGTGATGGGACGCTACGAAGGAATAACCGAACTGCCAGAATATAAGGATTATCCGGGAATCCAGCCTTACTGGGACATACACCGTCGCGGAATGTCGGCAGACGAAGACCGGCCAATCACACTTGCGGCTGAAGAAAACGTACTCGCATATCAAATCGACCCGAACTATGCGGAGGACATCCTCGTCAAGTATTTCGCTCAGACAGTGTTCAAATTAGGGATTAGCAAGGTGTATCCGGAAGCTGAAAAGCAACTGTTCGACTTGCACACCAAAGCCATTGCGACCGGCAAATACCGCAACACCTACGCCGCGGACAACATGGTGGAATACTTCTCAGAGGGAGTACAGGACTGGCTCGGGGTAAACGCCGAGTCTCCGCTTCCAAACGGTGAGCACAACTGGGTGAACACGCGTGAGGACTTGAAAAAATACGATGTAGGACTCTACGACTTCATCGCAAAGTACTACAATCCGCAAACCCTGTATTTCAGCAACCACCCGTACATCAACAAATACAAGAAAAATGATGTGAAAGCATACAGGCGTCTCAATAAAGAGAAGAAGTTGAACATCGACGTTCCTGAATGCAAGGTAGAGCCTGTTTCAGCAGAGCTTGCCAAACGACTTAATCTCGATACAAGCTTCTACAAGAAATACGTGAATTGCAATGGAATTCACATACTCTCATCCGACCAAGTACCCGACAGCGCGTTGGCACAAGCCCATAAGACGATCTATTGCATGACGAGCATGTTGCCAAAAGAGGTGTTACAATGCATGGCGAAAGCCGACACGCGCGTAGTTGTTATGGGAAGGAAGGAAGTAACAATACAAGTGCCAGAACACAGAAGCCTCGCATACGACCGCAGCCTCAATTGGAACCTGCGCGCACGCGGTCTTGGAGGCACGCTTGAGGAACCTATCACCTCATGCGCCGAAGAGAACATAATGGCTTATCCATGGGATAAATATCACGCTGAGGACATTCTGATACATGAGTTCTCACATTCCATCCACTTAATAGGCATTCTGCAAGTTGACCCGACCATCAACGAGCAACTCAAGGATTTGCTTGCCAAGGCGTTGGAAGAAGGCAAGTGGAAGGATACTTACGCGGGAACGGTGTACGAGGAATATTGGGCGGAAGGAGTGCAAGACTGGTTCAACGTAAACGCGGAAGTACCAGAACCCGACGGCAAGCACAACAGGGTCAACACACGTGAGGAACTAAAACGCTACGACCCTCGCCTGTACAACTTGATCGCCAAATATTTCCCGGAGACAAACGCCCAGATTGGCAAGCACCGCAAGGTGAACCTATATAAATACAAGTAACGACAAGGCGCAACGGTGGAGGGATGGAAGTGGTTTATCCATCCCCCGCCACCGCCACAACAAATAATACACAGTATTTTATTAACCCTAACTATGTACAAAATCACTAATCACCCTATTTTGGACATCCATGAGGATAGTCCTGTAGAATTCTTATACGAAGGGAAGAAAGTCGTGGGGCAAAAAGGCAAGACAATAGCCGCCGCCTTGCACCAGGCAGGCTACCCTGTTCACAGCCACAGCATCAAGGGACGATGCAGAAGCCTCGGATGCGGCATCGGAAAATGCGGCGCATGCGAAATGCTTGTCGACGGACAAATACGCCGCATTTGCATCACCAACGTTGACGGTGTGAAGGAAGTACGCGAAATACCTAAAGGCTATGAGCCTCCATATTCGGAAAACCCACAAACCGAGGTGAAAATCTACAAGACAAAAGTAGCCATAATAGGCGCGGGGCCCGCAGGGCTGGCTTGTAGGGAAAAACTCAATGAGCTGGGAATCGACAACCTCGTAATTGACAGCAACGCGGCAATTGGAGGACAGTTCAACATGCAGACCCACCAGTTCTTCTTCTTTGAAAAAGAGCGGAAGTTCGGAGGGATGCGCGGGTTTGACATAGCCAGGAAACTGGCAGGAACTAACCACGACGGCATATTGCTAAACAACACCGTATGGGACTTGCTTGAGGGCAAACGTATCGCACTTAAGAACATCGTGACCCAAGAAATAAGCTATGTCGACGCAGAACAGCTTGTGGTCGCAACTGGAGCCGTCCCGTTCATGCCTACATTTGAGAACGACGACGTACCCGGAGTGTATACCGCAGCCGTTTTCCAAAAGATGATGAACCAGGAACAGACCCTGTTAGGCAAGAGGGTTCTCACAGTGGGAGCAGGCAACATCGGCTACCTCACAAGCTATCAGGCGGTTCAGGCAGGCGCGACAATAAAGGCGATCATCGAAGGAATGGACCACGAAGGAGGCTTCCCCGTACAGGCAAACAGGGTACGCCGCCTTGGCATTCCAATCATAACATCCCACGTCCTGTTGAAAGCATTGCCGAACAAAGACTACACAGGCATCACAGGAGCCGTAATCGCCGAATGCAAGAACTTCAAGCCGATAGCTGGCACAGAACGTGTCGTAGAGGATATTGACATTATCAACATCTGTACCGGACTAACGCCAGACAACCAACTGCTGACCAAGGGGAAGGACGTATTTGGAAGATACACTTATGGCTGCGGAGACGCGATCCGCATAGGCGAAGGAACAAGCGCAGTGTTGCGGGGAAAACAAGTGGCGTATGAGATTGCGCAAAACTTGGGCATACGGTTCGCTTACGATGAATACCTCGACGTGTCACGGCAATATATCAACTCCCAACAACATCCGGTCAGGATTCTTGAGCGTCCAAACCTTCCTGACAAAGAACGCCAGGTCAAGCAACCTTTCGTTCAAATCGATTGCCTGTACGGCTTCGCATGCAATCCATGTACGTTCTCGTGTCCACAACACGCCATCACAAAGTTTTCCACGTCAAGCGTGCCAATAGTGGATTACGATAAGTGTATTGGCTGTATGCAGTGTGTAAACCATTGTCCGGGACTTGCCATTTTCGGTTACGACCTTGCGAAGCGGCGGGTGTTCCTGCCTGTGGAATACTCTGTTGTCGAAGGCGCGGAGGTGTCGCTCGTTGACAATAACGGCAAGCCGGTGGGCAATGGAACAATAGAGAAAGTGCTTGTCAAGCCCAACAAGACAAACGTGGCGCGGGTGTCAGTGTCGGAATGCGACAACCTGACGGAAATAAAAGGATTCATCCCAACCACAAGACTGCCAAAGGCATTCGACGCGCTGCGACCTGATAACGGTGAGACAGCGGAAGCCCCTTCATACGTATGCCACTGTGAGGATGTTGACATAAAGCAAGTTCTCGATGTGGTGGGAAACAGGAAATTCATTTCTGTCGACGAATTGAAGCATATCACCCGAATGGGCATGGGACCTTGTCGAGGCAAACGATGTGTGGCACGTGCACGGCAAATGCTACGCGCTCACGGCATCGAACTGACAGGCGAGTCCACACCTCGGGCTCCACTTGCCAGCCAACTTACACTTGGTGATATTTACAATGCGAAAGCGAAGGAAGTATTTGTGTTCCCTTCGCACAAAGCCATAGAACCAGAGACACAATATACCGACATCCTCATAGCAGGAGGCGGTATGGCAGGCAGTGCCGCCTTCCGTTATTTTGCCGAGGCGGGAAAGAAACCCGTACTAATAAATTACGGCAGGGGATCATCATGGCGTTGCATCGGAGGAGGTCGTCCGGCATTTTCGAACCCTGACATCTCCGATATAGCCAACCACGCATTGGAGATATTCAAGGATGTGCAAAGCCACTACAACATCGACTTGAAAATGACAAAGTACGTCAACCTCGTTCACGACGAGGCCACATACAAGTCACTTGATGCCTCACGCGCATGGAGCGACGCCTACATGATTGAACGGAAGGATTTCCCTAAGGAGATATCACCACAATGGAACACCAAGAGTACAACTTATTCACACGCCCTCATCTCAAACGGATGCTGGCAGGCCACGCCAGGAAAGACGATCGAATACATGCGTTCGGTAGCCATACGGCATGGAGGCACGTTGTTGGAGGATTGCGAGTTGCTGCATATTGAAAAAGAGAACGACAAGTATCGCGCGCTTGTGCGCACACACGAAGGCAAATATGTGGAATTCGTCTGCGAACACTTCGTCAACTCCATGGGCTACGGAAGTGAGAAATTTACCGACATGCTCGGTATCGACACCCAACTGTATCCGGTAAAACATCAGGCATTCATAACACGCCGACTGCCAAACCTCGGGCCAAACGGAGACTCACTCGACATGATAATCGACCGTAGACATTACAAGGGATTCAACGCCGTATACGGACAGCAGTTCCTGCATACCGGACAGATAATCGGTTGCGCGTCTCCAGACTGCGACGCAGCGGAGGCAGGCAAGAATCTCAAGTACAATAGCAAGGAGTTCTTGCAGATTGTTAGCGAGGTATTCGCAGAATGGATACCGAATCTGGCCTCAGTAGGATTCCATGCCACATGGGCAGGTTATTATATCGAACCACGGTATATCGTCGATCCGAACGTAGGATTGCTGACCGGACTTCGCGGACACGGCTTTATGCTCAGCCAGTATTTGGCAAAACTATATGTTGACAAATATCTTGGCAAGCCAGTCCCTTCGTATATGTCGGACTTGGCAATCACGGGCAAGGGACTTAGCGAGAACGCATTCCAATAAACAGAATTGAGTTGGTTCTTTTGAGAGCCAACTCAATTTGCTTATACAGGCTTCCTATATAATAAGGTGTGTTTTGAACTTGGAGAATTACAAATATATATAAATCTTATTTTAATAAATTATAAAAAAAGGGAATTCTATTCACAATCATATATACTGAAAGAATCTTTTTTCATACATTTGCAGCCCGAAACAAGAATAAAGAGGATTGAAGATGCAAAAGAACCTTGTGATAGTAGAGTCCCCCGCCAAGGCGAAGACTCTTGAAAAGTTTCTTGGCAAAGATTATAAAGTAGTGTCAAGTTATGGTCACATTCGTGACTTAAAAAAGAAAGACTTCGGAGTAGACCTTGACAGTCTTAACCCCGAATACGAGATACCAGAAGATAAGGAGGCCGTTGTAGAGTCGTTGAGGAAAAACGCGGAAAACGCGGAAACAGTATGGCTCGCATCCGATGAAGACCGTGAGGGAGAGGCTATCTCATGGCATTTGGCACAAGTATTGGGATTGGATGTCGATAAGACGAAGCGCATAGTGTTTCATGAAATCACGAAGAACGCGATTCTTGACGCTATAAAACATCCACGGACAATCAACATTAACTTGGTTAACGCACAACAGGCAAGACGCGTACTCGACCGCATCGTTGGATTTAAGTTGTCACCTGTACTGTGGAAGAAATTAAAACCGGCCCTGTCCGCCGGCCGTGTACAATCGGTGTCAGTCAGGCTTATCGTGGAAAGGGAGCGTGAGATAGAAAAATTCGTTCCAGAGTCCTCGTATAAAGTTGACGCTGTTTTTACAGTTACCGACGAACAGGGGCAGACAGTGGAGTTGAACGCCAATCTCAATACACGATTCAACACAAAGGACGAAGCCGTCAAATTCCTCGAATCATTAGACGGAAAGACCTTTACTGTGTCGGAGATAACAAAGAAACCAATGAAAAGGTCACCGGCACCACCTTTCACAACTTCGACCCTGCAGCAGGAAGCCGCACGCAAGCTCGGGTTCACGGTATCACAGACAATGATGATCGCCCAAAGGCTGTATGAGTCGGGATATATCACCTACATGCGTACCGACTCCGTGAACCTGTCATCCCTCTGCCTCGGCACAAGTCGTGAGGAAATCATCAAACAATGGGGTGAGAAATATAGCAAGGCCAGAAACTTTCATACAGTTTCAAAAGGAGCACAGGAAGCACACGAGGCAATCAGGCCGACATACGTTTCAAATCATGAAATAACAGGCAACGCACAGGAGCGGCATCTTTATGAACTGATATGGAAACGCACCCTGGCATCCCAAATGGCTGACGCGGAAATTGAGAGAACCACA
This sequence comes from uncultured Bacteroidaceae bacterium, assembly GCA_964537205.1. Classification (GTDB taxonomy): domain Bacteria; phylum Bacteroidota; class Bacteroidia; order Bacteroidales; family Bacteroidaceae; genus Colivivens. Next base: position 9,106 of record CAZHZH010000050.1, on the reverse strand, counting down.
ATCAAGATCAATGTCAACGGCATGGACCAGGAGTTTGTGGTTACGGGTTCGGTAGTGACATTCGATGGTTTCCTACGCCTTTATAAGGAATCAACGGAAGATGACGAACTGCAAGACGAGGAAAAAAGCCTGCCGTCGAATATAAAGGAAGGCATGCAGCTCACCGCTACTGACATCCACGCAACCGAAAGATTCACCCAAGCGCCGCCACGATACACCGAAGCCAGCTTGGTACGCAAGCTGGAGGAGCTCGGCATAGGGCGTCCTTCCACATACGCTCCGATTATATCGACCATTCAACATCGAGAATATGTGGAGAAAGGCAACAAGCCGGGTGTCAAACGTTCGTACAAAATACTTAAACTGTCAAACGGAAAAGTCAAGGAGACATCAAAGACAGAGATCGTAGGACAGGAGAAAGCGAAACTCTTCCCAACCGACATCGGTATAGTAGTCAATGATTTCCTCATTCAATATTTCCCGAAGATCATGGACTACAACTTCACGGCCAATGTCGAGAAGGATTTCGATGAGATAGCCGAAGGCAAGGAGGACTGGAAGGAAGTCATTAAAGATTTCGACAAGGATTTTGAACCATTGGTAACAAAGACGCTAAACGACAAGACAGAGCATAAGACAGGAGAGCGCATCCTGGGTACAGACCCCGCTACAGGCAAGCAAGTATCGGTTAAAATCGGGCGATTCGGTCCGGTGGCGCAAATTGGAAAGGCTGATGATAGCGACAAACCTCGTTTCGCACAGTTGAAGAAGGGGCAAAGTATTCAGACCATCACATTCGACGAGGCAATGGAACTCTTCAAACTGCCTCGCACCCTCGGCACCTACGAAGGCGGAGAGGTGGAGATCGGATCCGGCAGATTTGGTCCTTACGTACTTTACAACAAGAAATACGCGTCATTACCTAACTCATACGACCCACTGACGATTACCTTGGACGAAGCCGTCAAAGTCATCAAGGAGAAACAAGCGGCCGACCAAAAAAAGCACTTGAAGAAATTCGCCGAAGAGCCAGAACTTGAAGTACTGACAGGCCGGTACGGTCCTTATCTGTATTACAAAGGAGCGAATTACAAACTGCCTAAGAACATTGAGGATCCGAAATCGCTCACGGTGGAGAAGTGTCTTGATATAATCAAAGCGCAAGAGAACAAAACCGCATCACCAAAAAGCAGGCGGACTAAACAACAAAAAGCTTGATGGCCAACAATGTAATACTTATAGGGTATATGGGTGCGGGGAAGACCACCCTTGGCAAGGCGCTTGCACAAGACATAGGCAGGCGTTTCCATGACCTGGACTGGTTTATCGAGGAGCAAACAGGCAAAACCATACCTCAAATATTCGCCGAACACGGCGAAGAAGGCTTCCGGAATATCGAAAAGGAAATGCTGCACGAAGTCTTGAAAAACAAGGATATCGTCTTGTCGGTTGGCGGAGGCACACCATGCTTCTTCGATAACATCGGATTCATGAATAAAGAATCCGACACTATCTACTTGCAAGCTTCCATACCGACACTTATGGCACATATACGCATGGGCGGCTCCAAGCGTCCGTTGGTCGACGGAAAGACAGACGAAGAGCTAAGGAGCTACATATCAGACTCGCTTAAGGGACGTGAGAAGTTCTACCTGCAGGCAAACCACAAGATCAACATCGATACGATCACAAGTGAGCGCCAAATCAAACATTACGTAGACGCAATTAAAAGAATCATAGGTAAATGACAAAACTTATAGTCATAAAAGTAGGAGGCAAGATCGTTGAGGAGCCAGAGACATTAGAACGTTTTCTCGACGACTTTGCCGCTATTAGAGGAAACAAACTGCTCGTGCATGGAGGAGGAAGGAGTGCCACCCGCCTCGCTACGCAATTAGGCGTTGAGACAAAGATGGTTGACGGCAGACGCATCACAGACGAGGATATGCTCAAAGTCGTCACAATGGTCTACGGCGGACTCGTCAACAAAAACATCGTCGCCAAGTTGCAGTCGAAAGGAATTAACGCCTTAGGGTTTACAGGCGCGGACATGAATGTCATCCTTTCCCACAAACGGCAGCCGAACCCTGTTGATTTTGGATTTGTAGGCGATGTCGACAAAGTCGACGCGTCACGTTTGTCCTCCTTGATTGAAGCAGGAGCCGTCCCCATTATGGCTCCACTTACACACGACGGGAAAGGAACGTTGCTCAACACTAACGCCGACACGATTGCCGGCGAGGTAGCGAAAGCCCTAACGGCATTCTACGACGTCACCTTGATTTTCTGCTTTGAAAAAGCCGGCGTATTGCAAGACGAGAACGATGAAGGCAGTGTCATTGAACATATAACGGAACAGGATTACCACCGCTTGGTAGAGGAGAAAGTTATTCAGGGCGGAATGATTCCCAAGATACAGAATTCCATCAATGCGCTCAACGAAGGTGTCAAAGAAGTAATCATAACCAAGGCGGATGCCATAGACGGGACGCACGGAACTAAAATCACAAAAGCATAAAAAATTTTTCGGATGAGTTGTAACCTTTGGCACACTCATCCGTCTTAATTATAGAGAGATGAAAGAAATCAGCTTCAAAAATGATGTGTATCCGTTAAAGGATAAGCTCTTTAGGCAAGCTTTGCGAATTACCCTCAACAGAGAGGAGGCGGAAGACATCGTTCAAGACACGCTGATCAGGATCTGGAATCTGAGAGATGAATGGAACAAGATTCAAAACATAGAGACATTCTCATTGAGGATATGCAGAAATCTCTCGTTAGACAGAATTGAGAAAAAGGAACGGCAGAACATTTCATTAGACGAAAGCGTACACGACCGCCCGGACAACTCTCAAACACAGGATGACGAACTCAACAGCAAGCAACAATATGCCGCAGTGGGAAAGATCATCCAATCGCTCTCAGAGAAGCAACGCACCACATTGCAGCTACGTGATGTCGAAGGCAAAAGCTACCAAGAGATCGCCGAAATAATGAACATATCGGTTTCAGATGTCAAGGTCAACCTCTTCAGGGCAAGACAAACAATCAAGGACAAGTTCCTTAAACAAACAAAGGATTACAAATGATGAATTATCAATACATAGAACAGTTGTTGGATCGTTATTGGGAAGGCGAAACGACATTGGAGGAAGAGCAAATCCTACGCACGTTCTTCAGCCAGCCTGATGTGCCAGAGAAGATGCGGCAATATGCGCCTCTTTTCCAATACGAAGCATCCCAGGCAGAAGATGGACTCGGAGATGAGTTTGACGAGCGCATGGCTTCTCTGCTTGAGCGTGAGAACATCGTCAAAGCAAAACACATCAAGCTGTCCGACCGGTTCGCTCCAATTCTAAAAGCCGCGGCAGTGGTTGCGGTTGCAATCACAATCGGCAACATTTCCGAAAGAACCATGCAAATGAATTCAGCCGCGCCAATCACTGTTCCTACAGGTGACACATACATTAAAAAAGAAGATATAACGGCTAAGATAAAGATTATCGACCAGAACAAGTCGGACGTGATCGCGAGGAACGATTCCTTAGGCAACCACTCGTCGGCACTTGGACACGATGACGTAATCTACGAATAGCCGCTGCGAAGATAAATAACAATCATTTCTTTTATATGCTTTAACTAAAACCTAATTACGGATGAAACTGTGAAGTTTCAATTCTCTCAAAACACTAAGTAATTTTACTTTGAAATAAGGGTCTGTATCTGAGATGATACGGATCCTTTTTCATTTCTGTGACATTCGCAATTGACAAACGTTGACGCAAGCATTTTTTTATTCTCATTAATAACGTTTACTTGTTAATTTGTTTGGTAATGAAGCGAACTTTACCTACTTTTGCAATGTATATGCGGGTTTTATACAAAACACAGGACCAATAACGCATTAGGATTTATAATTTTCGATATATAGTAATTATGTCAGACGAATTGGAAATTAAAGAATTGGACGGAGTGGTTGTCCGGTTCTCAGGTGACTCCGGTGATGGTATGCAACTTGCCGGAAACATCTTCTCTACAGTGTCAGCGACTGTAGGCAACAGCATCAGTACGTTTCCTGATTATCCAGCAGACATACGCGCCCCGCAAGGATCGCTCACCGGTGTCTCTGGCTTTCAAGTGCATATTGGGGCAAGTAAGGTTTACACGCCAGGTGATAAATGCGACGTACTTGTCGCCATGAACGCGGCGGCTTTGAAAACACAATACCGCTATGCGAAACCTGGTGCCGCAATCATCATCGACACCGACTCATTCGCACAACGGGATTTGGACAAGGCGGCATTTAAAACCTCAGACTACCTTGGAGAAATGGGTATAGACCCCGACAGGGTCATTGCCTGCCCTATCACACAAATGGTGAAGGACTGCCTTGCCGATACTGGCATGGACTTAAAGGCAATGCTTAAATGCCGCAACATGTTCGCACTTGGCTTGGTTTGCTGGCTGTTCGACCGCGACTTGGACATAGCATTTAATTTCCTAAAAGAGAAATTCGCCAAGAAACCCGGTGTGGCAGAAGCGAACATAAAGGTCATCCAGGCAGGTTACGACTATGGGCACAACACACACAGTTCTGTTGCCAACGTATACAGGATAGAGACTAAGAAGAAAGAACCAGGGCGTTACATGGACATAACAGGTAACAAGGCCACAGCATACGGACTTATCGCAGCCGCTGAGAAGGCCGGGCTGAAGCTCTATCTTGGCTCTTATCCTATCACCCCTGCCACTGATATTCTCCATGAACTCTCAAAACACAAATCACTTGGAGTGATCACCGTTCAATGCGAAGATGAAATATCGGGATGCGCGTCGGCTGTAGGAGCTTCCTTCGCAGGCGCCCTTGCCGCCACTTCCACGTCTGGACCGGGTATATGCTTAAAGAGCGAGGCAATGAACCTTGCAGTCATCATGGAGCTTCCACTTGTAGTTATCGACGTACAGCGTGGCGGACCGGCAACAGGACTGCCAACAAAGTCGGAACAGACCGACCTTCTCCAATGCCTGTTCGGACGTAATGGTGAGAGCCCTATGCCAGTAATTGCCGCAACCAGTCCGACAGACTGCTTCGATGCGGCATACTCAGCTTGCAAGATGGCCCTTGAGCACATGACACCTGTCATTCTTATGACCGACGCCTATGTGGCAAACGGCTCGGCCGCGTTCAAGTTGCCGAACCTTGCCGACTATCCTTCCATCAATCCGCCTTACGTTCCAGAAGAACTTAAGGAAACATGGACGCCATATATGCGTGACGACAAAACCAAGGTGCGCTATTGGGCAGTCCCAGGAAGGGAAGGATTTGAACACGTCCTCGGCGGACTTGAAAAGGACAACAAGACAGGAGCCATATCGACCGACCCGGAAAACCACGACCTTATGACACGCCTGCGCAAGGAGAAAATCGACCGTATCGAAGTACCAGACCTCGAAGTGCTTGGAGACAAGGACGATGCCGACCTGCTGATTGTTGGTTTTGGCGGAACCTACGGACACCTGCACGCTGCGATGGACGAGATGCGTGCGGCAGGAAAGAAAGTGGCACTCGCCCACTTCAAGTATGTAAACCCTCTTCCCGCCAATACATCCGAAGTTCTAAAGAAATACAATAAGGTGGTTGTGGCAGAACAGAACATGGGACAACTCGCTGGATGGCTGAGGATGAAAGTCGATGGATTCGTGCCATACCAGTTCAACCAAGTTAAGGGCCAACCGTTTGTGGTGTCTGAATTAGTAGACGCATTCAACGAAATAATCAACAAATAAGAGAAAGGACAATCATTATGGCATATACAGCAGCAAACTTTAAGAAAGGACAGCCAAGATGGTGTCCTGGATGTGGAGACCACTTCTTCCTTGCCTCGCTTCACAAGGCAATGGCGGAAATTGGTGTCGCGCCTAAAGACGTGGCAGTTATTTCGGGTATTGGTTGTTCAAGCCGTCTGCCACACTACATGGCCACTTACGGAATGAACACCATACACGGTCGCGCGGCAGCCATTGCCACGGGTTGCAAAATCGTGAACCCGAACCTGACAGTATGGCAAGTAAGCGGCGACGGCGACGGCCTGGCTATCGGTGGAAACCATTTCATTCATGCCAACCGGCGCAACATCAACCTGAACATGATATTGCTCAATAACCGCATCTACGGATTGACAAAGGGACAGTACAGCCCTACAAGCCCGCGTGGCTTTGTCAGCAAGTCAAGTCCGTACGGCACCGTTGAGGATCCGTTCCGCCCGGCCGAACTCTGCTTCGGCGCAAGAGGACACTTCTTCGCCCGTGCGGTCGCATCGGACTCAAAAGGAACCGTAGAGATACTGAAAGCGGCATACAACCACCAAGGCGCAAGTGTTTGCGAGATTCTACAAAACTGCGTGATATTCAACAATGGAGCACACGACAGCGTATACACTCCCGCTGAACGTGCAAAGAACGCCATTTACGTGGAACACGGCAAACCGCTCATCTTCGGCGAACACAAGGAATTCGGCCTTGTGCAAGAAGGGTTCGAACTTAAGATTGTGGAAATTGGCAAAGACGGCGTCACCGAAGACGACATATTAGTTCATGACGCACACTGTGAGGACGACACACTACAACTCAAACTTGCACTCATGGGCAATAATGACGGCTTCCCTATCGCTTTGGGCGTGATTCGCGATGTTGAAGCTCCTACATACGACGCATGTGTAAACAAGCAAATTGAAGACATCAAAGCGGTAAAGAAATATCACAACTTTGCCGAACTTCTTGAGACCAACGACACCTGGGAGGTAAAGTAACAAATTAATGACTTTCTATGTTCCCGCCCCTTCCTCTGCCTGGGTAGCAGGAAGGGGCGGGTTTGTATGCAACGCCTTTACCGAAACGCATATTAAAGCTCGTTATAGTCATTGCGCCACCGCCACACCGTACTGCGTGCGACACTCAGCAACTCCATGATTCGCCCGTCGTCGAGTCCGGCGCACATCAGATAGAGTGCCTGCATTTCCAATTCGGAGAGGTTCTTCTTTGTCCTTAGCAGTTTACTCTGAAAGTCGGGATACAAAAGTTCAACCGACACAAACAAATCCCTCCAGTCTGCCTTATCTATGGATTTCCTCTTATCTGCCATTAAGACGAAACCATCTATAACCTCTTTTGGTTTTTTACTCAGCGTATATACGCTCATAGTTTGGAGCAGCACCTTCTTTCTTTTACGTTGCTGTGTCAATTCATCATCCGCCTCTTTCCCTTTTTGCTCAAATTCCAACTTCAACCTACGTTTGTCCTTCTCCTGCTCCCTAATCCTGCTATACGACTTGCGCAGTCTTTCTATGTAAGACTTTATTCTGCGCCATGCGAACACGCAGACTACAACTATAATAACAGGTATGGCAATAAGTGTTATCTTAACGAACAACCATAAGCCGTTGTTCTCACTAACAATATTCTGTTCCACATCCTTGTCCCTCTGGTACTGGAACTTGTTGTGCGTTTTCGCAGTGAGCCGCTGTGATGTACCCCAGTCGAGAGCGTCACTTAAATTAATATACTGTTTGGCATATTTGTACGCTTCCGATGTCCTACCGAGATAGTCGCACATCTTGAACAATGTTTCAGTGACAGAATACATGGCAATTGTGTCGTTGCCATTTTCAAGGACACGATTGAAGGCGTATATGCTCGAGTCATTCTCACCCAACATGTTGTAGTAATAACCATAAGCCTGGCACATTGCGTCGTCCTCATATCCAATGCCCGTTTTTTCTATTAGGCTGACACATCTTCTCGCATTGACACTGTCATTACATAACGACAGGTTCAAAAGCAGTGCGCTGAGTACCTCGTTATTCTTCTGCAGTAGTGCGAGCTTTTCCGCATTATTGCATATAAGGGAGTTGGAATATATGGAATCAAGGGTGTGTTTGTATATATCGTGAGCTTGTTTTACACTGTCAGAGCTCGCCAATGATGTACCCAAATGCAGCAGGCATACAAATTCCGTCTTCCCTATTTTCCTGGAAATATCATATTCCTTTTTAGCGTATTGCGATGCCTTGTCGAGGTCCAACATATTGGCCCGGTACAAATAGAAAAGATTGGAGTAGGTGTTCCTCAACATAAGAGAGTCACAGCCATCACTGTTCTCCGCCGTCTCCTCCGCCTTCAAGAAGTATTCGAGAGAGAGCGAAGTGTCGTTCAAGTCCCGATACACGCTTCCGGCATAATAATACGCCTCCTGCTTTTCTCTGTCGTTGCCGTGACGCTCATAATAGTCCACCATCTCCTTAACCATATTATCCGACTTTGCACGGATGTAAGCTTTGTCATACAGGCGGATCCTGACCAGTTGGTATTTCATTGCCAACTCCTCAGAACAGTTGCGAGTATCAATGCTCAACGAATCGAATCTTTCTATTGCACGCTGTGGGTTCGTATCCGCCTCCGCCGTTATACTGTCTAAACGGTTGACCATATAGCCCTCGTCCTGGCATGAAAAACAGACCAAAACCGCAAGGCAAATAAAAATTTTCACCCTTTTTGTTGCACAGACCATCACTATAAAATTTTAATATACTGCAAAGGTAGCAAAAAAGTACGATTCTATCGCAAATTATTCCGTCAAAATATCGCCTTATTGACCGCTCGTTTTTACGGAAGGAAAATTATGACATTTTCGCCCGATGGGCCGCATCTATTAATTGCCTTATATTCAATACTTTCAACACAGCACCAACACACGACAAAATGCCATTGTTTCACATTGCAACTTGAAACAACTTTTTCTTGCAGGATAAAAATATATAGTGTATTTTTGCCGCGCTAAACAAAAGAAAAAAATATATGTATTCAATTAAAATCAGACTCAGAGGCGTGCTCGTAGCGTTATGCCTTTTCGCCGGCAGCACTTACAACAGCGACATAGTCGCCGGCACACCCATTCCAGTAGACCCCGTCCCTAAAAGCAATGGTGGCGGAGGTCCGTCCCACATTCCAAACCGATACCCGCTGTATCTGGAACTCGAAGACGAGGGGGACACCGACTCGCTCATCTTTTATTATCAAGGTGCGGAACCCGTAAGCTACTCCATCTACA
>CAZHZH010000049.1:0-20688 GCA_964537205.1 uncultured Bacteroidaceae bacterium | reverse complement strand
GCTTGCACCGCAGAACCATGCGGTTTTGAAAGTCGTGGTTGTCAGTGTAGATTTGTACGTTGGGACCAATCATGACACCTTCGTCAACAGTCACACCGCCTGCCGACATCATCGTCAGATGATGGTTGACGAACACGTTCTTACCTATCTTCACCTGGTTGCCATAGTCTATTACAAATGGCGGAGTGATATGGCTGTTCTCACCCATCGGCTCGGCAAAGAGTTCCTTGGTCAATTTCTCCGCGTCGTCATTTGGCTGTACTTGTCCGCCTATGCGGGCGCACAACCCGGTGGAGCGGTTCATTTCCTTGATTGCATCCTGATACTCGGGTGCCGCCATGTCAACAGGCTCGCCTGAGCGAAGCCTTTCAAAAACATCCTTCATAATTCTATTCACTTCATTTTCTTTTCACGATGCAAAATTACGGTGATTATTCTATATGGCATCTACAAATTTGACTGACGAAACTACCAATGTTGCCGACAACATGGTCCGATGGGCGGTACGCCTCAAGTTCCTATCATATCATTGTGGCGTTATACATACCATCCCCCGTGCAATTTTTCCCATCCATTATGACCTTGATTATTACAAAAGGAAACGCAAGGCTTTGCCATATAAAATAAATGTTGTAATTTTGCAAGTCGTATATACTGATCGCATACAAGTTGTGGTTTGTTTGCAAATTAGTAAACGACTGATATAATAACGGATACAGACAACATCATTGGGATTCGATTATGAGCACACAGCCAAAGGTTCGCATAAAGGATATAGCCGAAATGGCAGGCGTAAGTGTTGGTACGGTTGACAGGGTGTTACACGGGCGTGCCAGCGTTTCAAAACTTAGTTTGGAGAAGGTGGAAAAGGTACTGGAGGAGATCAACTATGTCCCCAACCACTACGCCAGCGCGCTGGCAAGCAACAGGACGTACAATTTCGCCGCCATACTGCCCATGCACGAGGCCGACTCTTATTGGGCAAGGGTTGAGAACGGACTGCGTGAGGGTGTAAAACGCTTCGGTGATTTCAAACTGTCGCTGAAAGTGTTCAACTACGATCAGTTCAACGAGGACTCGTTTGAGCAGCAATGCCGCAACCTCCTTGCCTACAACCCATGCGCCGTTGTCATAGGGCCTATCTTCAACAACAAGTCGATGAAGAAGTTCATCCACAAGTTGGAGACTCGTGAAATACAATACTCGCTACTCGACTCATATTGGGCTGACTTCAACCCCGTGTCGTTCTACGGACAAGACGCGAAAAAGAGCGGGGAGTTCTCCGCGCGAATACTGCTGATGGCGGCCGGCACATCGAGGAAGATAGCCATTTTCAAGATGCTGGGCGAAGGGCGTGTGGCAAGCCGCCAACAGCTGGAACGCGAGAGGGGTTTCAGAGGCTATATAAAAAAACACAGCCCCAAAACAGAAATAGTGGACCTCAACCTGTACGTCTACGACAAGAAAGGGATGAAAGACTCCCTCAAACAGTTCTTTACCGAACAAGACGACCTGAGATACGGCATATCGTTCAACTCGTCAATACACGTAATAGGGAATTTTCTGAAAAGCGAAATGCCCGACCATCCCCACATCTGTCTCATGGGATATGACGCCATAGACTCTAACATCCAATGCGTACGCAACGGAAGCGTGGACTTCCTTATCGGACAGCACCCTCAACAGCAAGGACTCAACTGCTTCAGGAGCATATTCAACTCGTATGTGCTGAACATGAAACAAACAGTCCTCCACTACGTCGGCATCGACCTTATCATGGCGGAAAATATTGATTACTACAAGGATTGAATGTACGGGCGTGCGTGAGACCAGCCCATCCAATTAACGCCTTTGCGACTATAGGTTACTACAATGGAACAATTCGAACTGACATCAAATTACAAGCCTACCGGCGACCAGCCGGAAGCCATCCGACAATTGACGGAGGGGGTGCGTGAGGGGTTGCCCGCACAGGTGCTGCTTGGTGTGACCGGTTCGGGAAAGACTTTCACCATAGCCAATGTGATAAACGAAATAAACCGTCCAACACTCATACTCAGTCACAACAAGACCCTGGCACACCAGCTCTATACTGAAATGAAGGGATTTTTCCCGAACAACGCGGTGGAATATTATGTCAGTTATTACGATTACTACCAACCCGAGGCATACCTGCCGGCGACCGACACGTACATCGAAAAAGACCTTGCAATAAACGACGAGGTAGACCGCCTGCGCATAGCCGCGACACGCTCACTTCTGTCCGGCAGGCGCGACGTGATAGTGGTCAGTTCGGTATCATGTATTTATGGTATGGGATCGCCTGTCGACTTTGCGGCGAACGTGATTCAAATCAAAGTCGGCCAACCGATGGCTGTCAACGACCTGTTGCGCAAACTGGTTGACAGCATGTACGTGCGCGACGACATAGAGCTGAAACGCGGGAATTTCAGCGTGAAAGGCGAAACCATCAACATATCACTTGCTTACGACGACCGCATAGTGCGCATACGCCTCGCATGGGATGAAATTGAAAGCATAGAGGAAGTGGATCCTGTAAGCGGCGAGCTGATCGAGGAGTTCCAAGAATACCAAATATACCCTGCCAACCTGTTCACCACGTCAAAGGAACGCGTACAACAAGCGATACACGACATCGAACACGACCTGGCGGAACGAATCAAATACTACGAGGATCTGGGCGACACTGTCAAGCGCAACCTCATTGAGACACGGGTGACGAACGATTTGGAGATGATACGGGAACTGGGACACTGTTCGGGAATTGAGAATTATTCACGCTACTTCGACGGGCGCAAGCCGGGCGAACGTCCGTTCTGCCTGCTCGACTTCTTTCCGAAAGACTTCCTGCTCGTAGTCGACGAAAGCCACGAGTCAATCCCTCAAATAAGGGCGATGTACGGAGGAGACCGCAAGCGCAAGCAAACCCTGGTGGAATATGGCTACCGCCTGCCCGCCGCATTAGACAACAGGCCTCTCACATTTGACGAATTCGAATCGATGACGCCTCAAACCATATACATGTCCGCCACGCCGGCCGACTATGAGTTGCAGAAATCAGGAGGCGTGATAGTGGAACAGGTCATCAGGCCTACCGGTCTGCTTGAGCCAGAGATAGAGATGCGCCCGACAGCCAACCAAATCGACGACCTAATGGAAGAGATACAAGTTCGGATAGAGCGCGAGGAACGTGTCTTGGTAACCACAATCTCGAAACGCATGGCAGAAGAACTGGCCGAGTACCTGCAGCAGAACGGAGTGAGAAGTACATACATACACAGCGACGTTGATACGTTCGAGCGGGTGGACATCCTCAACCGGTTGCGCAACGGAGAAATCGACGTGCTGGTGGGAGTGAACCTGCTGCGCGAGGGTCTCGACCTGCCGGAAGTGTCACTCGTAGCCATCCTCGACGCAGACAAAGAAGGGTTCCTTCGCAGTTACAGGTCGCTTACACAAACCATCGGCCGCGCTGCCAGAAACGTGAACGGAAAGGCCATACTCTATTGCGACAAAGAGACAGACAGCATCAAGAACACAATAGCCGAGACAAACAGACGTCGTGCCAAGCAAATGGCTTACAACCAAGAACACGGTATAACGCCGACTCAAATCAAGAAAGCGCAAGTGGCCATCTCCGAAGGAAAACACGTGGACTACGTAGGCAAAGCGTACATAGAAGACGCTTCACTGAAAGTAGCAGAAGACCCAATTGTCATGAGAATGGACGTAAACGAGCTTGACAAGTCTATCGAACACAGCCGGACGCTTATGCAACAGGCAGCGAAGAAACTCGACTTTGTGCTTGCCGCCCAATATCGCGACGAGATGCTCAAACTCGAAGACATAAAGAATCAAAAACTATCCAAGGACAAAAAAAGATGAAGAGAATCGTTCAATTCATAAAAGACTGGACATTGCCCATATCAATCACCATGGGCATCGTGCTTTATTTTGTGTATGTGAACATCCACGCGCTCGACAACACCCACCACTTTGTAAGCGACATAGTCAGCGTTGTGCAGCCATCGCTCATATTCACGATGCTCTTCCTCTCTTTCTGCAAAGTCAAAGCGAAAGAACTTCAGCCACACCGGTGGCAACTCCAATTACTTGCGTTGCAGGCACTACCCTTCATCGGGCTTGCGTTGCCAATCATATTGTGGCACGACATACCATGCCGTGTAATTATAGAGAGCGCCATGTTGTGCATAATTTGCCCGACGGCAACCGCGGCGTCCGTCGTCGCAGGAAAGCTGAAAGGCGACGCAAACGCCGTAATAAGCTACACATGTCTGTCAAACCTGCTGGCGGCCATACTCATACCGGCAGTGGTATCATTGATTCACAGCGAGACAAACAATATGGGAATCATCGACTCATTCATGATCATCATGGGGCGTGTGTTTCCCCTGCTCATACTACCCCTCTTGTTGGCATTCACCATCAAGTACATGTCGCCCAAACTCCATGACTATCTGGCGCGAATAAGTTATATTTCGTTCTACCTGTGGGCGGTGACACTCACTTTGTCGATAGGCATAACGACCAAGGCCATGGTACACAGCCACGAAACGATAGGCACATACATAGGTATAGCTCTCGTATCAGCACTGTGCTGTGCGGCACAATTCGCTTTCGGACGAATTATAGGAATACGCCACAACAGCCCGATCGCCGGAGCGCAAAGCTTAGGACAGAAGAATACAGCCTTCGGAATTTGGGTGGCCTACACGTTCATGAGCCCTGTCACGGCACTGGCGGGAGGATTCTATTCCGTATGGCACAACGTGGTAAACTCCTACCAACTATATAAAGCAAGTAAAACTTCAGCAACCAACTCATTAATCCCCAATGTACAAGATTGACCTATGAGATTGAAAACCATATATATATTCAGCATTTGGCTAACCGCCACTATTGCAAGCGCGCAGACCGGCAATATTGTGGGCCGATATGTCGACTCATTGAAAGTCGCCCAAAACAACACCATTGGCAAAAACGTTTCATCGGAACTCAACCCTTATTATTTTGAGTTGCTGTTCCCTACCACATATTATTCAAATGTGGCAAAAGAAGTGTTCTCACTCGATTCCGCAGAGCGTCAGTCTTCGATCGCACAGGAAATTATGAAGCTTTATGCCACACATCCGAACATGATGACACACTACGACAGCCAGTTCACTGACGAAACTACCGTCAAAAGCACAAATCCGGAGGAAGACAAGCTGAAAAACGACATCATGAAAGAGGTAAAGGAGGCAGTAGCACTGCCAAAAGACGAGGATATCCCGGGTGACATCGACATAGGACTGCAAGTAAAACGTCCTAATTTTTGGAAGTTAAGCGGTTCGTCGTCGTTGCAGTTCACACAAAACTATTTCAGCGAGAACTGGTATAAAGGAGGCAATAACAACGCGACCCTGCTGGCGACACTCAGCCTGTCAGCTATATACAACGATACAAAAAAAATATCGTGGGAGAACAGGCTCAACATGCGCCTTGGATTTATCACCACGACATCAGACACCTGCCATACATTCCTGACAAACAACGACCTGCTGCAACTTAACACCAAATTCGGCTACAAAGCGGCAAAGTCATGGAACTACACCATATCAGCCGAAGCAAAGACCCAGTTCATGCCGGGATACAGAAGCAACAACAGGTTGAGATACTCCGACTTTGCGTCTCCACTCGATGTTGCGGTATCAGTAGGTATGGACTACAAGCCATCGATCAAGAACGGATCACTCTCAGTAGCCCTACTGCCGTTATCATACAAAATGCGCTACATATCGTCGGACAACGAGAACATACACAAAGTGTACAACTTCATTGACAGGAGCATGACCCAAGACTACGGTTCGCGAATAGAAGTGAACTGCACCCTGAAAATCTTAAAGAACATAACGTGGCGTTGCAGAAGTTATTGCTTTACCTCATACGAATATGTGGAAGCAGAACTTGAGAATGTCTTGTCGTTCGCCTTCTCAAAATACATATCATCCGAAGTCAACACCCTATGGCGTTTCGACGACAGCCGCAATAAGAAATACTATGACAGCAACCTTGGATATTTTCAGTTCAAGGAATATTTCACTCTTGGTCTTTCATATAACTTCTGATTTTACGACCTTGGATAATACATACGATAAGAAATGAATAGATTATGGAGCAGAGTCAATCATTAATCGTCGACCATCTGATGTTCATCATCGAACTGCTTGCGACATTCGCCTATGCGATATCAGGCATACGGCATGCGTCCGCAAAGCATCTTGACTGGTTTGGAGGATTCACAGTCGGCTTTGTCGTCGCCATCGGAGGTGGTACGGCACGCGACGTGCTACTCGGTGTAACGCCATTTTGGATGACCAACCCGCTGTATATTCTTTGCACCATCGCAGCTCAAATATGCATACTGCTTTTCGGAAAACTTATACGTAGCTTGAACAACACATGGCTCATATTCGACACATTGGGTCTCGCGCTCTATACCATAGTCGGCATACAGAAGACAATCAACCTTGGCTACCCCTTCTGGGTGGCGATCCTGATGGGGACCATAACGGGAAGTGCCGGTGGTGTGATCCGTGACGTACTGCTCAACAACACACCCGTCATATTCCACAAGGAGATCTACGCCATGGCAAGTGTCATCGGCGGCGCCATCTACTGCTTCATGTACTACTTGGGCATTGATGTGGCAATCTGCGCCACAACGACCTTCTTCTTCATCATCACAATCCGCATACTGGCAGTTAGGTTCCATCTGTCCCTGCCTCTGCTGCATTCCGAAGGAGATGAGTCGGAAGACGATTCAATATAAAACAAGAACTCTAAAATACAATTTAAGTTATGAGACATTCATTATTATTCCTGCTGTTGCTTGCGCCTTTGGCACTTCAAGCACAAACGAACAAGGCCGCATCACCAAAAGTGAAGATTGAGGTAACCGATATGAACCCGTTGCGATTCCAGTCAAAGAACCTGTCACCCGGCTACACTCTCGAACTACGGAACGATTCAGCATTTGTCCGCCTGCCTTATATGGGCGAAGTCTTTGTGCCATCGATGAACTTTGACGAGCGTCTTGACTACGAACTGCCATACACAGAGTACAAGACATACAGAAACAAGAAGGACACCGCAACCGAATACCGCTTCAAAGTGAAGCGTGGCATAATCGATTATCAGTTCCTTCTTACTATATATGATGCAGGCAAGGCCTACATAGACCTCATACCGAGCAATGCCACCGCTTGCAGTTATACAGGCCGGGTGGCAGAGGAATAGGAAGGTTACTTCCTAATTCTCAACACTGGCATGATGCCATTAATATCCTTGTCTGGGAGATTTACGATAAGCGCGCTGTCAGTGCGTTCGAATTTTAATTTGCCATAGCCCAACAGTTCCACCTTTGTTATTTTCCCAGGGAACAACCGACTTGCGGCGGAAAGGGAGCTTACCGTAATCTTGTGGTCTGACGGCCATGCGAGCGCACTCACGTACAGGTACTTGTCGTTTTGGGTGAAACGAATCTCGTCAGAGCCGGCATTAGTATAATTACCGTCATTGAATCCTTGCGCGTTGACGTTGATAGTCTTGCCCGCTATCGGTCCCTCACCGAATATCTTCCATGGACGGGTCTTCACGATGCTCTCGCTGTTTATCTTCATCCATGCGCCAAATTCCTTCAGAATGGCGATTTCTTTTTCATCAGGAGTTCCATCGGCACGCAGAGGCACACTGAGAAGCATGTTGCCATTCTTGGAAACAATGTCAACCAGCAGTTTGGCAACCGTCGCGGCACTCTTGTACCATCCGTTTTCATATACCGCGGTGTTGTAGTGCCAGTCGCCAAGACAATTGCAGCACTGCCAAGGCTCATCCATTATTTGGTTTGGCGCGCCACGTTCCACATCCCACACCAACGCCTTACGTTGTTCCTCGTCGAGAACCTTGGTAAGAACCACGCCTGTAGTATTCTCGTCTTTTACCTTCAGCAGTTCATTGCTGGTCTTGTTATACATGTGGGCGGCAATTTTCAAACCAGCGTCACTCACTGGGTAGAAAGGCAATACTGTAACATCAAAATAAATGAGGTCGGGGTTGTACCGGTTGATGGCGTCCAGTGTCCGATCATAGAAATTAGTCACGTATTCCTGTGTGGGCAGACAAGCTCCACTGCCCCACGCCCACTGTGAGTGTATGGCTCCATTGTCCCACGTGTTATCTGAAAAATCATGGTTTTGTGCGTATAGCTTTTGCGGATCAAGTCCTTTCCACCATTTCTCAGTTCCGTCGGCATTGAGCTTATAGCCATCTTCCTTCGTAAGCCATCCGTCATATTTCACACCGATCATTTCACCTTTCAAGTCGAAGCGACGGCTCGGCTCATACCATGTCCAGGCGTGATCCGCATGAAACGAGATACCGAAAGGCAGTCCGACTTTCTTCGCTGCCTTCGCCCATCCGTCCAAAATATCCTTGTGCGGCCCTATGTTCTGCGAGTTCCATTCTTGATATTTACTGTCCCAAAGGTCGTAATTATCATGATGATTACCCAAGGCGAAGAAATATTGCGCGCCTACGACATCCTTGTAAAACCTAAGCAATTGTTCAGGATCCCAATTCTCCGCCTTGAACAACGGAAGAACGTCCTTGAATCCGAACTCCGACGGGTGGCCATAATGCTCACGATGGAAATTCGCCTTATCCGTTCCTTCGAGATACAGTTCACGCGCCATCCAATCGCCCGAACCTTCAACACACTGAGGTCCCCAATGCGCCCATATACCAAACTTGGCGTCACGAAACCACTCTGGCACTTTGTAATTTTTCAGTGATTCCCAATCTGCCGCATACTCGCCAGTCCGCATAGGCTCATCCGCCTCTGAGACCTTCACTTGGTAGTCTTGTCCGCAAACAGACAATGTTGCCATGAATGCGGCACATAAGATAAAAATCTGTTTCATAAAAACATATTGATCATTTGATTTTTAAAAATGTTATTGAATGAGAAGGTATGTCCACATTCCCGTTTTCCACTTTAATAGAGGTTCTCTCAGGTACAACATTCTCCTTACCACGATCATTATAGTCATCTGGAGAATTCCCTTGCAATACTACGGCTTGTACAGATTTAGGTGTCTTAACTCCCATGCCCTTGAAATCAATTGATACAGTGACAGCCTTATCCGGATGCTTGTTGACGACGGCCATGACATATTCGTTGCGATCATCGTTGGCTGTGAGAATCGCGTCAAGTACGTTCACTGCATTGTTTCCGTCTTGCAGCTGTGTGAAATTGCAATCTACAGGAATCACATTTTTCTCCAAATAATTAGTGTACATAAACAATGCGTAGTAAGTTGTTCTCTTTACTATACCATCTTTATAAACATATATCGCCCCTCTGGTGTTCACTATAGGTGAGAAACAAGCTATATCGACTATGTCGCCATGTCGTAGGCAGGCATTCAAGAAGCAAGCGGAGAATAGTGCGTCTGCCATTGTATATGTTGACGCAATGTCGTTCTTACGCCTCGCCTCAATATCAAAGCCACGCCTCAGGTCTCCATGCCAAGGATGATGCCAGTTGCGCAGGTTCCATTCATCGTATGCGATTTTGAGTTTGCCTCCGCCAAATCCCGCGCGATCAATAATGTTGATCGTGCGTTGTATATCTTCTTCTGGCTTCTCGGTCTTCATCATACATTTCAAATATGGAGCGGGATTGTTTACATGGAACAATGGATCCCAATATCCATGAATAGATATATAATCAATGTATTTTCCTGCTTCACGCAACAATGGCAAAGTCCAGTTCTCATCAGAAACGGCGGCGGCAAAGAGTTTCGCATCCTTTGTGACACTGCGCATAAGTTTGGCGCTCTCTCTCACCATTGGACCCCATTCCTGTACAGTACGCGCTCCAAGTTCATGCGCTCCCCAGTTCTCATTTCCCACACTCCAATATTTTACATTATATGGTTCTTCATGACCGTTTGCCATACGCAACCGTCCCCATTTGCCTACTTTAAGGTTGCAGTATTCCACCCAATCACTCATCTCCTCCGGCGTACCGGTGCCGGCGTTCGTGCAAATATATGGTTCACAACCGACCTTGCGGCACCACTTGATGAATTCGTCTGTCCCGAATGTATTAGGATCTTCTACCTGCCAGGTCTTGTCATATACAGGTTGGCGATTTTTTCCTACTCCGTCAACCCAATGATATGTACTGACAAAGCATCCTCCCGGCCAGCGCACAATAGGAGTCTTTATGGCCTTCAGTGCCTCTATCACGTCTGTACGGAATCCGTCTTCATCGCTTAAACTATTGCCAGGGTCAAAAATTCCTCCATATATTTGATTGTCGAAGTGTTCAATAAACTGCCCGAAAATCATCGGGTTGTAAGTAAAGGCCTTCACATCGTTCCTGATACTTATGGTATTCTCCTGGGCGAAAACAAAGATCATACTTGTCAATGACAAGATCAAACAAAATGCTTTCTTCATATTTGTATTTAAATTAATTAATGACATACCGCAAGACGATAAGTTGAACGATTAATGCCGCGAATAAATATACTCACTTTATCACCATGTTCGCACCGCTTACGTCTTGGCATTTTACCGAAAGTTTGACTGGCGTTCCACTGCCATCAGTCTGTATCACAGCCATTGCCCGCCCATTAAACAGACGTGTTCTGTCGCTGCGGAACGACTCCATGTCAGTCGGGTTCGCATTGCCCATTGCAAGGACTTTGCCGCCACCTTCGACCGTAAATTTTGCCATACGTTCATAATCAACCACACGGTTTCCGTCTTTGTCAACGAGTGTCAGTGTGACGTAAATGAGATTGTCATACCTCTCTGTATCAAGCTCTATTCTGGCAGGTTTGCCCGCGGTTTTCAACTCAAACGACGCACCTTCCCTCTCACCGTCGAACTCCACCGCACGCAACGTCCCCGGTTCGTAATCAACTTCAAAGCCGGCATGATACGTGTCGCTTGTCGGTTTGGTGCCGACAAGCTTGCCGTTAAGGTACAGTCTCACCTGCTTCGCCTTACTGTAGACATTAACGTTCACATGCCTGCCAGTCATCTTTTGCTTCGGACCCGCTACCGTCCCACCACCATCAAACATGATGTTCGGAATGTTATGAGGAGTGAAGAAAGTGGCAGGATGCTCCCACGCGTTCACCTCCGGTTGCCAGCCCCATCCGCTGATTTCCCTGTGATAGCCTTCAGGACAAGGCAGCTCGACAGCCATCGTTATAGGCTGTATGTTCCACACTACGTCGCGATAATAACTCTGCGGCTTCTTGCCCCCTATCAAGTCTATATCGCCGCACCAGCCATTATAATAAGGATAAGGCATGAAGAACGGACTCGACTTTCCGTCTTTTACAAACAGTCCGTGACCTATTCCCGCCTCTCCCAAATAATCCATGGCCGTCCAGACAAAGTCGCCGACAATCTTATTGTACTTCTCGACCCTGTCCCAGTTCTGTGACGCCTCCTTTGGGTAAGTTTCCGTGCCGCACATCAGTTGATTGTGCTTCACAGCGTCATTATCGTACTCCGCCCACATATAGTTATACCCGACAACATCGAGCGACTGCGTGACCTTCCACGAGTCTTGCTTCCAATCCACCTTCGATATGTCCCAATAGCATAAGGCGGCAATTACAGGGCGTGTTCCGTCCAAACGCGTAATCAGGTCGCGCATGTTCCGGGCCGCGATCATGCCTCTCTCAGTATAGCGTCCGGGAATCTCATTGCCGATACTCCACATTATCACGCTCGGATGATTGCGGTCGCGGCGCAACATGGTTGAAAGGTCGGACAGATAATGGTCGGCGAAATAATTATGATAGTCTTCCCTGTTCTTCGGCTCATACCATTGGTCGAAACATTCGTCAATCACATACATGCCCAAACTGTCGCACACTTGCAGGAATTTCTCCGAAGGCAGATTGTGGCTGCAACGCACCGCATTGAAGCCGTACTTCTTCAGCAATTCTATTTTGCGTATCTCCGCACCGTCAAGCGAGGCGGCCCCGAGCAGTCCGTGATCATGGTGCACACACCCTCCCTTCAGCAGTACGGGACTGCCGTTTACCAATAAGCCTTCATCCGTATCACATACAATCGTCCTTATACCAAACGGGATGACTATCTTGTCGTCGCCCGCGGTCAGTACTGCCTTATATAAATAAGGTGTATCCGCCGACCATAAACGCGCGCTTGGTATTTTCACCAAGAATGAGACATCGGGGTTGGAGTTGTCATCGCATCCCGCAAGCCGCACAGATGATTCAGCGACGTTCTTGCCCGACGCGTCAATTACCGACAGGCCGACATTTATATTATCCCCGCCATAATCGCCCACCTTCAGCCGGCTCACGACCTTTACAAGCGCGTTACCGTCTGCGTCCTTTATATCCTCAGTTGAAACGAAAGTACCCCACTCGTCAAGCGAGACATCATCGGGAGTCCTTATCAGCCACACATGCCGGAAAATGCCGGATCCCGAATACCAGCGGGTGTTCTTCCCCTTGTTCTCACACTTCACTACGATTTCATTATCCGCATTGTACTTAATTATGTCTTTCGGCAGGTTCACACGGAAGCTTTGGTACCCATAATGGTTGAAGTATACTTGTCTGCCATTGAAAAAAACCGTCGCATGGTTGTAAACGCCTTCAAAATACAGAGCCAAGTCCTTTTGCTTGTCCGCGTCGTTAATATGCAAGACCTTCCTGTACCACGCTTCTCCGCCAAGCATGTGCCCGTTTTGATAATCACCGCCCTCACAGATAAACGGCCCCACATGCTTGCCCGCCTTCTCTGCTGCGTCAGTTTCCACACTCCAGTCGTGCGGCACATCCAACAATCTTGAACGGCCCCACTCCGTCTCTGACGGCATGTCCGAACGTTCGCCATAAATGTAATTCCATCCGCTGTCTATGCGGCTTTTCCTTTCTTGGGCGACAGATTGCAAAGAGAGGCACACACATGCCAATACTGTTAGAGAAAATGATACACGCTTCATTTGGTTGTTGATTTTTTTGTTTAATAGAAGATTATTGTAAATATTATATTGCAAAGATAACAATAAAAACCGACAACAACAAATCAAGCAATCAAAATCGTTTGAAAATGCAGGGTGACGCTCAAGGCTGGATGTCAATCACCAAACCGTCGTACGCATAATGGATGTGAGGAGGCAGCATACGGTCCGCCTCGCCATGCGGCAAAATGAAATGACTCATGTGGATGAAATAAGTTTCTTCCGCACCCACGCGTCGGGCGAAAGCGATTGCGTCGTCAACATTCTGGTGGGAAGGATGCGTACGGTAGTGCAAGGCGTTCACGATAAGCACCTTCACGTCCTTCAAGTATTGCCACTCAGTGTCGGGCATTGATTTCATATCAGTGATGTACGCCAACCCGCCTATCCTGAAGCCGGCAATCGGCAGCTTGCCGTGCATTACCCGGATCGGCACGACTTCCAATGCTCCCACACTGACGGGCTTGTGCATTTCTATCGGCTCAAGAGTGACGGCAGGCACACCGGGGTAGCGTTTCTCGGGCGGAGTAAAGCAATACGGGATACGCGACATCAAATGTTCGCGCACATTGGCCTCCGCATAGATTCTCACCTCTCCGAACAGGACACCGGGACGGATGTCGTCAATGCCGCCCACATGGTCGAAATGCTCGTGGGTCAGGAATATGTCGTGTATGTCGGGGAACCTGCCGAGACGGAGCATCTGCTGGCGGAAGTCGGGACCGCAGTCAATGAGGACCGCAGTGCCGTCTTGCTCAATCAGGGAAGAGCATCTGAACCGCTTGTCACGCGGATCGCCGCTCATACACGTAGAGCATCGGCAGCCGATCTGCGGCACACCGCCACTCGTACCCGAACCTAACACTGTCACTTTCATATAATGTTCACCTCCGGCTGTATGTCAATATCAAACTTCGCCTTCACATCCCGGCGAATCGCATCGCAAAGGCTGACGACCTCACGGCCTGTGGCTCCGCCAAGGTTCACGAGTATCAACGCCTGCTTGTCGTACACACCGGCATGTCCGAGCTTGCGCCCCTTCCATCCGCACTGCTCAATAAGCCACGCCGCCGGTATCTTCACTCCTCCTGCGACTTTATAGGACGGGATGGCGGGGTACGTCGCTGCAAGCGCACCAAACTTGTTCTCGCTGACAATCGGATTCATGAAGAACGAACCCGCGTTGCCCAGCGTCTGCGTGTCGGGCAATTTACTACGTCGTATATCCATAATCACGTCACGCACCTCCCTTGGCGTTATCCGGCTCAGTCCGCTTAGCCGCGACCTTATGTTACCATAGTCGAGTCGCGGAGTGAACGATTTGGAAAGGCGGTAAGTCACGTATGTCACCGCATATTGTCCCTTCAGTTCTTCCTTGAACACACTGCGACGATATGAATAATTACATTCATCATTGGTGAAAGCACGCAGGCTTCCGTCTTTTAGGCTGACACATTCAACCGTGTCTATCAAGTCTTTGACCTCAACGCCGTATGCTCCTATGTTTTGTACCGCGCTTGCACCGACCTCGCCTGGAATCATCGACAGGTTCTCGGCTCCGCTCCATCCTTGTCCTACAGTGTAACCGACAAAGTCGTCCCAGGTGACACCGGCTCCGGCGCGTATGAGGACATGGTCGTCATCCGCAAAGACTGTCTCGACAGACTTTATCGCACTGTGCAAGACCGTGCCGCCAAAGTCCTTTGTAAACAAGAGGTTGCTTCCCGCGCCTACATGGAGGCATGGCGAGCCTTGCAACGTCGGCACGACCTGCTGCAACTCACTGATCGAAGCGTATTCCACGTAACGGTCCGCATACGCTTGAATTCCAAATGTGTTGTGAATTTCTGTAGCCATGGAGGGGATATTTAGGATTTAATCTCGAACAAGCGCCAACGCCCGCCCGTGAAGTCAAAGTGGAACGTAATAAGCAGTCCGTTGCTGAAGCCTTTAAGCATCACCGACTTGCGGTTGGAGCTTATGAGCGACTGTCCGTAGTCGATGTTGACGACTTCCCGGGTCATGTCGGGCAGGTCGCTTACGAACTCTCTCCATTCCTCATACGAGAGTGATTTTCTAAGCGTCTCCTCTTCGTCCTCCGAACTGTACTCAAACACTACTGGCAACTTCAACGACTCGCGCTGATACACCGAATCGCTTATAAAATCTTTCAAGAACACTAAGAACGACGCGTTGGGAGTGTTTGAAATCTCGTTGGAGTCTTCCTCTGTCAAATACCATTTGCCCTTTATTCGGTTAAAGTCAAACAGCTTTATCAGTTCTTCCCCCCATTCGATCTTCTCAAGCAAGACATGCACCAGCGACGTGTCTTTTTGGAGTTCCAAATCGGGCTCGCGCTCATATATGACGATCAGTGGTTCCTCCTCGGTCAGTTCCAATGGTTCGGTGTCAGTCCGCGTCCGCTCCGCCTTGAACTTGTCGCTCGAAATGTAGCTGTAAAGAAAGTCGTCGAACAGCTCGTCCGCCGATTCGGGTATCACGGTTTCCTTGAACAGGTCGAGTTTCTCAAGCCCCATCGAATCAACGTCAACGCTGTCAGTTTCGGTGTCTTCATTGGTGCTCTCCGTACCATATTTGCACGAGTACAAAACCGTACAGAGGTACAAGGGCAATATATAGGATAAATATTTACTCATAGACTTCGTAAAAATCCGTACAAAGTTAGTGCAACCATAAAGAAAAAACAAATTTATTTTATTTTTTTAATGCAGTCCGCGTAATTTGTCTCTACGGGTTTGATGAATGACGGCATGTACATACATCGGTTCGCACTTACTCATCGTACAGGATGTATTTGTCGAGAACACGATTCGACCATTCGTCGTACAAGTCCACAAGCCGTTCGGGCTGCGTGCCGAACCACCTGTAGCCGTTCCGCCGTTCATAGTCAATTTCCTCAACCCGCTTGCGTGGTACGCCGTCGCGTCCGCAAAACAGCGGCTCACCGGTTATCAAGTCGTAACACCTCGCCCATACGACGGGAGCCCCCTTCTGATCCACGACCCTGTAGTCGGGCTTTCCATCCTGATTGGTATAGTGTTGGATCGCCTTGTCCGTGATTTTGTGGTTTTCGTACCAGCGAATCGCGCCGTCAATGGCGAGGATTACACTGTCCGAGGGGTTTTCTATTGACAGCAGCAATTCTACAATTGCGACCGACTCCCCCGCCCCGCAGTATGAAGGCAGTTCGTATGCGCGCCCCTGTGCGGGCTTGAGCGTGTGTTCGTCGTGCTGCTGGCACCATACGGTCGGCTGCCCGTCAGCAACGATCTGGCATTTGAGTATGCAGTCTATTCCCTTCCAATAGGCACGCATGCATCGTTCCCTGATGTCGTCCTTAAGCCACAGCATGTCGTACGGCTCGTCGTTCCGTCCTACTGACAGCAGGAATTTCATCACGTTGACCATTGCGTTGTCGTTGAACGTGATGTGGTCGGAGTAACTGCCTTCCTCGCGCGACGGATAGAATTGCGGCCAGCCTCCGTTGTCGTATTGCATGTCAAGCAGGTAGTCGAGACCCTTCATGAACGAAATGCGATATTCTATGATGTTCGTGTAATAGTACATCTTCGCGAGGAACTCCATTTCCTTATAGGTGGCCCCGTTGTCGATGGTGGACCCTATCCTCGTCTCCATGCACTCCCGCATATATACGGTGTCCGGTCCCAACCCCCAATCCTGGTTCTTGACCCATCCGCCGCTTGGCATTTGGTACTTCACGATGCTGTCGGCCACCGCCATAGCCTGCTTTGTCACAAACCATTCGTATTTAGTCTGTTTGTACGCCTCGCGCCACGACATGGGTTCGAACGCGGTTGTGTCGACCGGCACTTGCGCCTCCAAGCAGACGGAGGCGAGCAGGGCGGACATGAACAAAAGTATTTTCATCCTAATTTGTATTTCAATATTATTTGGAGGAAGCTGCGCAGCGAGGCATGCTCTATCTGGCTGTCATAGAAGTACTTTATAAAGCCAGGATGTTTGCCGGCGTTGCGGAAGAAGTAGTTTGACGTCCACTTCTTTTCAAGCAGCCCTTGATAATAGCCGCCCTTGTCTATGAGCTTTTGCAAGAATTTCACTTTTGTGTTGTAGGCGAGCGAAGGAGCTTCCTCGTCTTTCACAGATTCGGCGGCGTACACACCGCTTTGCAAGGCATAGAAGATTCCCTCGCCTGTGAGCGGCTCGACAAGACCGGCGGCATCCCCCACAAGCATGATGTTTCCATAGTAAGGACTCTTGATATATTTCCCTATCGGAAGCGTGGCTCCGCGTATAGGGTATTTTTCTATATGCTTCAGTCCTATGTCGCGAAGGAACTGGGTGAACCTCTCGTTGACGTTGAAATTCTCATTCTCAAGCTTTACCGTGCCGACACACACCTTTCCGCCTTTTGAGAAAACCCACGCATAGCTGTCCGGCACAACACCGAGGTACACGTTCACCCCCGTCATGTCAAGGTCTTCCCTGTCCACATTGATTTCCACACAAAGCGGACACTTGCCTTTGGGCTGAAACGAAGTGGGGAACTGTGTGCTTAGGAACTTCTCCACGGTGCTGTTCGACCCGTCGGCGGCAATCAAGTAAGTATATTCTATTTCCCTGTCATGGAAAAGTGCCGCCTTGCGGTAGTAATCGATTCCGACCAGCGTCTCACCCTCTACGAACTTTCCTCCGAGGCTCACGAAGTAGTCCGCCAGCCAGGCGTCGAACTTTGGACGGTCGATCAGCGTCACAGGCTCCTCTGGTTGGAACGACACCAACCGCTCCATCCCGTTGTATAGTGTGACGGTGTCCTCGCGGCTCATCACACAGTCGTTCATGCACTCCTCATACTTGTCATTCCCGAGAAGCACTTTCAAGCATTGTTGCGACTTGTGGGTGAACAGTCCCGCGCACAGTTTCTGCCTCGGCAGAGTCATTTTCTCCACCAGCACGCACTCCACGCCCAGCTGCTGCAGCCGTATGGCGCACGCCGTTCCCGCCGGTCCGGCGCCCACCACCAGAGTATTTGTCTTCATCCTATTTTGTTCTGTGGAACTCATACGTCGTCCTCGAAAGTCAATCAAAGAATGGTTTCCACCGCCCTGCGCATACCCATCGACTGTATTTTGTCGAGGTCTTCCTTCACGAGCCGTGTAAGCCCCGGAATCTTGTTAAGGTCCTCATGCCATATCATTTCGGCGGCAAGCACCCCCTCTGCCACCTTTTGCGTGTCGTTGGTCGCCCAGAGATTCTTCAACAACTGCACGATCTCAGCCGCGTCGTTAGGCGTAATGTCGGCACCGTCATCGCGTTTGCCGCCCTTGTAGTAGGTGATTATCGCCGCGAGTCCGAACACAAGCCCTTGCGGCAGCTCGCCCCTGCGCTGCAAGTACGTCTTCAAGCCGGGCAGGTCGC
The DNA here is from genome assembly GCA_964537205.1 of uncultured Bacteroidaceae bacterium. Taxonomy (GTDB): domain Bacteria; phylum Bacteroidota; class Bacteroidia; order Bacteroidales; family Bacteroidaceae; genus Colivivens. Next base: position 2,162 of record CAZHZH010000049.1, on the reverse strand, counting down.
GCGTCTCATATTTAGGGAAAGAGTTGAGCATGATGCTTGTCACCTGATGGTCGACATACGGATTGTTGAAGCGTTCGAGCACGTCCGAGGCGAACTTCCGCAACTCGTCCATTGGCAGGTTGAGTGTCTGCATGAGCTCGTCGAACTGCACCTTGTGTATGTACTTGCCCACAACAGGATCGTTGCATGCGTCGCGTACGATATTGATGCCGCTCAGATACGCCACAGGACTCAAGACTGTGTGAGGACCGTTGAGCAGGGTCACCTTCCTCTCGTGATAAGGCTTTTCCGATTCGGTAATAAGGACGTTAAGACCCGCCTTCTCAGCGGGAAACTCCGCCTTCAGTTCCTCAACCGACATGTTCTCCGGCTTCTCGATAACCCACAGATGGAACGCCTCGCCCTGCACCACGAGGTTGTCCTCATAACATATCCTCTCCTGTATCTGCTTGATTTCCTTGCGCGGGAATCCAGGCACGATGCGGTCGACAAGTGTGGCGCACACATAGCAGTAGTTGGAGAACCACGACTTGAATCCTTCATAGTCGCCGTCGAAGTCATCCTTCCACAATTCTATGTATTTGTATATACAGTCTTTCAAATGGTGCCCATTGAGGAAAATCAGTTCGCACGGCATGATTATCAGCCCCTTGTCCGCCGCTCCGCCCCACGTCTTGTAACGGCGGTAGAGCAACTGGGTCAGCTTGCCCGGGTACGAGCTTGCTGGAGCGTCACCGAACTTGCATGTGTCGTCGAACGCTATGCCCGCCTCCGTGGTGTTTGAAATGACGAAGCGAATATCGGGCTGGTCGGCCAGGGCCATAAAAGCCTGGTTTTGCGTATACGGATTCAACGCGCGGCTTATAGAGTCGACGCGCGTGATTGAATTTACCACCTCGCCGTTCAGCCTGCCCTGCAGGTTCACATGGTACATGCAATCCTGCCCGTTCAGCCATTCGACCATTCCTCTCTCGATTGGCTGTACAACGACAACACTCGAATTGAAATCAGTCTTTTGATTCATGTTGTAGACAATCCAGTCCACGAAACAGCGAAGGAAGTTCCCTTCGCCAAACTGGATTATCCTCTCCGGAGCCTGACTCTTAGGCGCCGTCTGCCTGTTTAATGCCTTCATAAGCGTTCCAAATTAATATCATGATATATTATAACTACAAAATTAAGAATAAATTCTTATACGACAAAAATAAAAACGAAATCTGTCGTCCCCGAACCGACTTTTTTCGTAACTTTGCCCTTGATATGAGTTCAGGCACGTTCATATTCAAACGGTTCAGCGTGCGGCACGACAAATGCGGCATGAAGGTCGGCACCGACGGAGTCATCCTCGGCGCATGGGTCAGAGGGGTGGACAAACAGAAGCCGCTAATCCTCGATGTGGGTACGGGTTGCGGACTCATAGCGATGATGCTGGCACAGCGCATGCCCCACTCCCGTATAACCGCCATCGACATCGACCGCCCTTCGGCGGAGCAGGCCGAGGACAACGTGGCGGCATCTCCGTTCAGCGGACAAATCACCGTGTTGGAAGCCGACTTCAACCGATTTGCGGAAGTAGTCGGAAGCAGGTACGACATCATCGTGAGCAATCCGCCGTTCTTCGAGGAAGACACACCAAGCGCGTCGCCGCAGGCGGACACGGCCAAGCACACCCGTTCGCTCAATTTCAACCAGCTCGTCACGGGAGCCGCGCGGCTGCTTTCCGACGACGGACAATTCTCGGTCATCATTCCCTACCCCGCCGCCAACGACTTCATTGGTTTGGCAGCCCAAAGCGGCCTGTACTTACTGCGCCGGTGCGACATCCGGGGCAGCGGACACAAGCCGTTCAAGCGCGCGGCCATGACGTTCGGCCGCCGCATCGCGCCCGCCGACCATTCCAAACTCAACATCCACCTCTATTCCGGCGGCTACACCGACGAATACAAGGCACTGACATCCGACTTCTACCTGGCGTTCTGAATACACATACGCATTTTCTCATGCCGTGACCCCGTGGAGGGATGCCGTATATAAAAAACAGTATAAATAATCCGACAATCAGCCACATTGTTCGCACCCGTCACAATACGATTAAAACCTGCACACCGAAACGCCATTTAAAAGCCTCAAAACACCCGTCAAAATTACCCAGTTGGAAAAAA
>CAZHZH010000048.1:0-20802 GCA_964537205.1 uncultured Bacteroidaceae bacterium | reverse complement strand
ATGCTCCTTTTTTATCCTCTTATTTTACTCGTTCTTGAACTTGCGGAACTTGAATCATAATATACATATCATCTACGTACTTTATATGAACCACTATTTATTATAAGTATATAGATATAGATTAAATAAAATATTTTATGTTGATGATAATATTGTGTTGAAAACTAATACTAATGATTATAAACTATTGAATTTCAAATAAATATTTAAATTTAAAGGTGTTGATAATTAATTTATAATCAAATAATAATTTTAGTGTTGCTTGCTTGGATGTTTTTATTTAAGTGGTATATATAATAAAAAGTTGAATATGCAAATATATTTATTGCTACTTTTCATAAAGTTATATACTAACTTATGAACCTTTTATCAACTCGCATAAGAAGTCGATAATATCCTTGGCGCAGTCACGCTTTTTCTTCAATGGAAATATTTTCTTTGTATTTTTATTTAATATGGTAATTTTGTTTGTGTCATGACGAAAACCAGCCCCTTCATCGTTAAGTGAGTTGAGGACAATAAAATCAAGGTTCTTTTTTTCAAGTTTCCTTTGTGCGTTATCCTCTTCCTTGTCGGTTTCGAGTGCAAACCCTACGAGCTTTTGATTTGATTGCTTTATCTTTCCAAGGGATGCAGCGATGTCTTTGGTTGGTTTTAATTTAATAATTAAGTTGTCACCAGTACGTTTTATTTTATGATTGCTTACTATTGTTGGTGTAAAGTCAGCAACTGCGGCACACAGAATAGCCGCATCCATATTAGGAAATATATTCATGCAAGCATTGTACATCTGCTCTGCCGACTCTACTTTTGTTATATGAAGTTTGCTGCGTTTATTATAGCTTTCATCAATGGCAACGGGACCAAGGACAAGTTCTACAGTCATACCACGGTCAAGGCATTCATCAACTAATGAAAGCCCCATCTTGCCTGATGAATAATTACCAATAAAACGTACGGGATCAATTTTCTCATACGTAGGTCCGGCAGTGATTAATATATTATTTATCATTGAAATAGTTGTCGATAATGTTAACTATATTATTAGGTTCTTCCATTCTTCCTTTGCCCTCAAGATGACTTGCAAGAAATCCGCTTGTTGGTTCTATTATATGGTTACCATATTTTTTAAGCATATTGAGATTGTTTTGTGTTGAAGGGTGGGCGAACATATCGAGATCCATTGCAGGAGCTATAAACACAGGCGCTTTCATAGAGAGATATGTTGTAAGCAACATGTTGTCTGCAATTCCATTTGCCATTTTGGCTATTGTATTGGCTGTTGCAGGAGCAATGAGCATAGCGTCTGCCCATAATCCTAAATTCACATGGCTGTTCCATGTGCCGTCGCGCTGTGAAAAAAATTCGCTTATAACTGGCTTGCTTGTAAGTGCTGATAATGTAATAGGCGTGATGAATTCTTTACCTGCCTGAGTAATTACAACTTGAACCTCTGCACCTCGTTTTATAAGTTTACGAATTATCAAGCAAGATTTATATGCGGCTATGCTTCCAGTTATTCCAAGGACTATATGTTTGTCTTTAAGCATTTTACATTGTAAGTTTTATTTTCTTTATTATTTGCTTTGTATTTAGGGTGAAATCACTACTAATAATCCAACTATAGTATCCCGGGTCTTTACGAAATACTTCAATAACTTCTTGACCCTTGTATTTTCCAAAGTTGAATATGTATTTTCCTTGTTGACTTTTTATTATTCTGCCTGCAAAATCAACGTTATTGTTTGTTTTCGAGAATTCAGCGAGTTTGCTTATGTCATTATCCAATGTATTTGAATAAGTATCAAGTTGTGCCTCAAGTATTTCAACGGTGGCTTCTGTATCCGCTAATGCTGTATGTGCATTTACTAATTCTTTATTACAATAGAATTTGTATGCGTTAGAAAGATCTCTACGTTCCATCTTTTTAAAGATGTTGCAAACATCAACCATCTTACTGTTTCTTAGATCGATGTTTTTTCCAATTCTTAGAAACTCCTCAACAAGTAGTGGAATATCGAAATAATTGGAATTGTAACCTGCCAAGTCACAATTTTCAAAAACATGTAGTAAATCGTCAGCAATTTCCTTGAATGTAGGACAGTTGACGAGATCTTCATCGTGAATTCCATTAACTTCGGAAGCACTTTGAGATATATGAATGGTGTTTCCTAAAGAATCAACAGGTTTTATGCGCATTGTTTTGGATTCTCTGTTGCCGTTAGGAAAAAGTTTGATGTAGCAAAGTTCCACAATGTGGTCTTTTGCTACATCAAGTCCAGTTGCTTCCAAGTCGAAGAAAACTATTGGTCTGTTTAAGTTCAATTTCATCTATTTGGTTCAATCATTTAGCATCATTGGCATAAGAAGCATAAGAAGGTCTTCGTTTTCTTCCTGTTCAGCAGGTAAAATCACACCTGCACGGCTTGGGTCGGCAAGTTCCAATATTACTTCCTGTGACAATATGTTGTTGAGTATATCAATGAGGAAGGTTCCCTTGAAGCCTATATTCATAGAGTTGCCCTCGTACTCACAAATAATACTTTCTTCTGCATTTGTTGAGAAGTCTATGTCTTGTGAAGAAACAACCAATGAGTTGTTTGATATATGAATTTTAATTAGGTTCGTGGTTGTATTCGCAAATACCAATACACGGCGGAGTGCGCCTATGAGTGACATGCGGTCAATCCGTATTTTATATGGATTGTCTTTAGGAATGACAGAGTTGTAATTAGGATACCGTCCTTCTATGAGTGAGCAACTGAGTACAAAGTTATCATTACTGATCTCTGCGCAGTTGCTGTCGAATTTTATAGTTACGTCTCCTTCTTCTTTTACCAATATGTCCTTTAATGTCTTCGCCGGCTTCTTTGGCATTATAAATGAATTGCTTCCGTCTGATTTAACTGTAAGATTACGTTGTCTTACAAGTTTGTGTCCGTCGCTTGCGACAAATGTAATGTTATCTGGTGAAATATCAAATAGAACGCCATTCATTACCGGACGCAATTCATCATCAGCGGTTGCAAACAATGTACTTGAAATACCGTTGAGAAGCACGTTGTTGTCAATGTTGATAATTTGCGATACTTCACCAACTCCTTTAGGAATCGGATAACCTTCAGCACTTTGACCAATGAACTCGCATTTACCATTTTGATATTTGATAACTACTTTATAGTCATTGTCATCAATATTTATTTTTACAGGTTGGTCAGATATTTCTTTCAGTCCGTTGATAATTTGCATGGCATTAAGTGCGAACTTGCCATTTCCTTCTGCTGAGTTGACATCGAGATTAGTGACGAGAGTTATATCTCCATCCGATGCGGTCATCTTGAGTACATTGTCTTGAAGTTCGAATAAGATACATTCAAGAATTTCAAGTGAGTTCTTTGAACTAATAACTTTGTTAAGAGTCTGCAAGCGGTTGCAGAGCGTTGTGCTTGATATGCTAAACTTCATATTAGTATGTTTTTTATATATTCTTTCTTTACTTTGAACCACAAATTTACCTAATACTTTTGAATTAACGAAAGAAATATTGCGAAAAAGATTGTGGTTGAATAAAAAAGTAGTAAATTCGCATGAGATTTAAAAATACAATTATGGAATTAACAGGAAAAATAATAGCGGTGCTTGAGGCACGCGGAGGAATAGCAAAGAGTTCAGGAAACCCATGGAAGATTCAAGAGTATGTGATAGAAACAATTGAGCAATATCCTCATAGGATGTGTTTCAGTGTGTTTGGAGAGGATAAGATTAATCAGTTCAACATACAGTTGGGCGATGATTTGACCGTATCGTTTGACATCAATGCTCGTGAATACAATGGAAGATGGTACAACGACATACGTGCTTGGAAGGTGGACAGAGCCGGCGCAAATCAAGACGTTTCCCAACAACAGGCTCAGAGTGCTACCGCTTCGCCAACGCCAATACAGACTTTTGAATCGTCAGATTCAAATGATAATGACGATCTGCCATTTTGATAGTGGCAAATAAGAAAAAGGTAAGTGAGCATGTATTGTTCACTTATTTTTTTTGTTGAATGGATAAACCACTTCCTCGCTTCTTGGTCCAAGGCCTCCATACCAATTAGCGCATCTCACGCTATAACAGGCTCCTTCGTATGTTTTACCTATATTATATTGAGATTGTGTAGTAAAAGCTATGATTTTTCTGTCTCTACAAATGGCATAACATCCTGCTTCAGGTATATCTTTCCATTTTATTACACGACCCTCAGCAGATAATATTGGTGGTGGAATCTGTGTGGCTTTATCTTCTGGAAACCAATTAGGAAATACATTTTCAACAGTGTACTTTTCCACTTCTTCATCTGTCAAATAAGTGGCATGATTCATAGTGACTAATTGTCCGCTTGTATTCTTATAAGTTTTTTTTCTTTTACTTATGTCTATCAATTGAAAATGTCCATCAGTACTATTATATTCGGCAAACAATGAAGGTACTGTTCCGTGCATTTCACTCCATCCTTCTTCTGATGGAACAATATTCATAGAGCAATTGATGAATACGCACTTTGGTGAATTCTTCCATGGTCGACCCAACAAGTATTTGCCATCTTGATTCTTTCCTCCGTCTATATAGCAATCAGAAAAAACATATCCATATTCCAATCCCTTAGCTGTTGAAGGCGCGGTGATTATTTCTCTTCCATTTGATTTTTCCCGAGTTCGAAGTTTTATATCACAATGGTTGAAATATACAGTTCCTCCACCGCAGATGAAATCCACAGTTCCACTTATCTTGCAATCTTCCAAGTATGTGTAACCTCCCTCATTGGTGTAATAGGTGTCTTGTGTACCAAGCAGGCTTACGTTCTTCAGAATATTACCTTTACAGTTTCTTTCTCGTAATGCTACAGCACGGTTCGCAAATGCGTTCGGGTCGTTTTTGTAGTTTGACCATAGCTCTATATCTTGTATGTAGGTACTGTCCGCACCATTACAAAACAGGGTGCTTGTTATGCTAATGCCTTCGTGTTGCGGACAACTCTCTATTTGTGTACTACCATAGCTGTCGCCTATTATAGAAGTATTTGGTGCGGTAAGTATTGTCATCGGACTGGGTATTTCAATGGTTTTCCCATTCTCGATAATCTTGATGATATTGCCTTCACCTTTTATTCTATAGTTGCTTTGGTGGATGAATATTCTGTATCGCTTGTTTTTATTAGGTCGGTTATTCGCGGCATGAATAGCTTCTACAAAACCGCCGTCATCGGGTACGATGAAGTCATACTTCCATTTATTTTGGGCATGGAGCGAAGAACAAAACAATGATAATAATATTATGCAGAATAGTTTCATCTTAATATCATTATTAAAACGTCATATTGTCGCATGAATCGGTCTTTAGGTTTTACGACTTGAAGTTCCAATGTGTCAAGAACGCAGAATGCATTGTAACTGATAGTTGCAAAGATACTAATTTGTAAGCAAATCACAACCCAATTTCCTTTGCATCCATAATACGTTGATACCTTTGTGCAAAGGTAAACAAAACCTTATTATTCTCCAAACGTTTTCCCAACTAATCGTGAAAAAAATTGTTCATGCATATAAAAATATACAAGATATAACTCGTGGTGAAATTAAAAAGTTAAGAGAATGTATCATAAGTTGCATATCTCCAGATTTTTAATGACTTAGTAGTCTCAAACATTAAGTTAAACAATTCTGTTATGTGCAACTTGTATACAAAGTTAGTAAATTCATAGAGATATGCAAGCGATTCTCCAGTTTAATGACCGCCGCAAGGCTGTGTGCGGTCTTCAGGAGTAGATACGCGGCCGCGCTTCCCCTTTCGTCGTCCCAACGACCGAAGGGAGGAGTGTATCTTCATAGCGGACACCATAGCACTGTGGCATGGCACTATAATAGCGCGCACTGAGAATTCACTCGGCCAAGGCCTCTGAATGACGGAGTGGGGGTTGTCAGTTGCAGAGTGCGGCTAAGTCATACGTAATGAAACCCGTCTTGACGAAGATAGATGACGACTTGGTAAGACAACTAATATCAGAGTCCTATCAGTTTGTATTCAACAAGCTGCCACAAAGATTAAGGGGAAAATCTAAGCAGTATGAACATGCCTTATACTTTTGATTACTAAAGATATTTGATTATCTTTGTATCATTCGATTATCGTTCAGCCTTGGCTGAACGATACATGAAACAGCATTCGTTGGGCAATGCAACGCCTTTCGTTGACCGTTCAGCCTTGGCTGAACGAAAAAGTAGAGGCCATTATGAAGGGTTAACACGGTAGTATGCAAGTTCAACATAGAAATGTAATTTTTAGGTGTGTTTAGGTTCAAATCCAATACCAGACACACTGTAACTCAGCATTTAATTTAAGTTGTATGTGTTTCCAAACGACTTCCCGTACTAACTTATGTCAAATATTGATAGGTTTCTTTTGTCCTATCATTGGATAAAATTGTGACGACTGCAATTTGATATTTTCATGTACTTTTGCGGCATATTAAAAAATAAGATTACATGGAAGGATACAAACAGAAACAATATGGTCAACCAATAAAACGTTATGTACAGGCACTTGACCTCGTGGATGATGCAGAACTCATTCGTGAATACAAATGGCTTCATTCTGAAAACATGCATTGGCGTGAGATCCGTGAAGGCATACGTGCCATAGGCATACTCGAAATGGAAATCTACATTACAGGTAACCATTTAGTGATGATTGTCGATACTCCTCTTGACTTTGATTGGGATAAAGCAATGGCTCGTCTTGCATCACTACCACGGCAAGCAGAATGGGAAGATACTGTAGGGAAGTTCCAACATTGTAAACAAGGCTTAACAAGTGATGAGAAATGGAAGATGATGGAAAGAATGTTTCACTTATACAAATAAAAAAGACAATGCAATACAGAGAATTAGGAAAGACGGGCATGAAAGTATCGGCACTTGGTTTCGGTGCATCTTCATTAGGTAGTGTGTTTCATGCGACAAAGGAAAAACAGAGTGTCGACGCAGTGTTGACTGCGGTCAATGGAGGAATAAATCTTATCGACGTAAGCCCTTATTACGGCTATTACAAGGCAGAGACTGTGCTTGGCAAAGCATTGCCATTAATACCTCGTGAAAATTATTACCTTACGACGAAGGTCGGACGTTATGGTGAAGATGGACACAACACATGGGACTATAGTGCAAAGCGTGCCAAGGAGAGTGTTTATGAGAGTTTGGAACGCCTTAACGTAGATTACATTGACGTGATACAGGTGCATGATATAGAGTTTCAAAGTAATCTTCCTGGTGGTCTTCAAAAGGTGGTAGACGAGACTCTGCCAGCACTTCAGGAGCTTAAAAAGGAAGGTGTGGTAAAACATGTAGGTATTACCGACTTGCAGCTTAAAAACTTACGCTGGGTGATAGAACATGTGGAAGAAGGAACTGTGGAAACAGTACTTAACTTCTGTCATTACAGCCTTAATGATGACGCATTAGCAGACTATTTGGATTTCTTCGACCAACACAATATAGGAGTTATCAACGCTTCTCCGTTTGCGATGGGACTTCTCACCTTGCGGGGAGTACCAGATTGGCATCCGGCTCCAAAACCGCTTGTTGAGGTATGCGCAAGGGCTGCAAGGTATTGCGCCGACCACGATAATCCAATAGAGAAACTTGCCTTGCAGTACAGTATAAGCAACCCTCGTATTTCAAGCACACTCTTCTCGTCTTCCAATCCTGACAACGTGAAACGAAACATAGAATGGGCTAATACAGAACCAGATTGGGAACTTGTAAGAGCTGTACAAGATATTATAGGTGACCAAAAACGTGTGACATGGGCAAACACATAATTGACGCACATAGCCATCTGTGGCTGAGACAAGACACAATGGTGGATGGACAACGTATTCGCACTCTTTCTCCTAACGGTTCTCGTTCTGAGTTTTTCGGTGAAGAGGTTCAGATGCTTCCACCTTTCATGATAGATGGGCGTAATACAGCCGAGGTGTTTCTTTCTAATATGAATTATGCCCAAGTTGGTGCGGCAGTCGTGGTGCAGGAGGTTATCGACGGCAATCAAAATCAATATCTTTCCGAAGTGCAACGTCGTTATTCACAGCGCTTTTGCTGTATGGGTATGGCGTTCAGCCTTGACGAGGCAAAAGAGGTGAAAAAAATGGGACTGCGAGGCATTGCCATCCCTGCCCATAGGCTTCATGATTCATTACTCGAAATGATGTCGGTGTTCAAGTACATGGAGCGGGAAAGACTGATTCTTTCCATTTGCCTTGCAGATGACGAAAGACAGATTGCCGAGATGGCTGAAGTGATAGAGGAGTGCCCTCGGCTGAAAGTGGCTGTCGGACATTTAGGTATGCCTACAACCACATCCTTTCACAGTCAAGCGATGCTTGCGCTTAAAGGTGAAAAAGTCCGTATAGAGTCGGGTGGCATCACCTGGCTCTACAATGCAGAGTTCTATCCTTTTCCCACGGCCATACGGCGTATCCGTGAAGCAGCCGATATGGTAGGTTGGGACAAACTAATGTGGGGCAGTGACTATCCGAGAACCATAACTGCCATAACCTACAAGATGTCGTACGATTTTGTGTCTAAGTCTCCAGAACTGACAGATGACGAGAAACGTTTGTTCCTTGGACAGAACGCACACAGCTTTTATGGTTTTGAAGATTTGCCAGACTTGCCATATATAAAGAATATGTCAGAATGAAACGTACAAAACAATTATTATGAAACTAACACGAAATAAAAATAACATTGCCTTGGCATTGGTGTTCTGCCTTTTCTTTCTTTGGGCCATCAGCAGCAACCTGCTACCCACAATGATAAGGCAACTGATGAAGCAGTGCAACCTCAACGCATTCGAGGCGTCGTTCACAGAGAGTGCCTATTGGCTGGCATACTTTATTTGCCCAATTCCAATAGCAATGTTCATGAAACGGTTCAGCTATAAGATGGGGATTGTATTGGGTCTGATCCTTGCGGCCATTGGCTCGTTTCTCTTCTTTCCAGCTTCGGTAATAAACGAGTATGCAGTCTATCTATGCATATTCTTCGTAATTGCTATTGGTATGTGTTTTCTTGAAACCGCCGCCAACCCTTATGTCACCGAACTTGGCGACCCGACGACAGCACCACGTCGTCTCAATCTTGCCCAGTCCATTAATGGCCTTGGCGCGTTCATTGCCGCAATGTTTCTTAGCAAAGCCGTGTTAGGGAGTGGCAAATTCTCGTATGTTTATTTCATATTAGGCAGTGTATTGCTTATAGCGGCAATAATATTTGTGTTTACAAAGTTGCCGAGAACATCTGATGAACAGAAGCAGTTGGCATTAAGTTCAGACACGCAACATCCAACATCCAAACTTATTGACTTCTCTGTTCTCAAAGTCCGTCATTTGCGCTGGGGAGTGATAGCGCAGTTCTTCTACAATGGAGGACAGACGGCTATTAACAGTCTGTTCCTCGTCTATTGCTGTACATACGCCGGCATTAATGAAGCCACTGCTACGACACTCTTTGGTATCTACATGCTTTGTTTCCTTTTAGGCAGATGGATTGGCACGTTGCTTATGGGACGTTTCCGCCCACATAACATGCTTTTAACGTATGCCATTATAAATGTTCTGCTATGCTTTGTAATAATATTATTCGGTGGTGTGGTTGGCGTAGTATGTATGATGGGCGTATCATTCTTCATGTCAATCATCTACCCTACACAGTTCTCTCTTGCGCTCGCCGGGCTTGGTGAGAGTACAAAAAGTGGTTCTGCGTTCCTCGTGATGGCGATAGTTGGAAATGCTATGATACCGCAATTCACGGCATTTATAATGCATAAGCTGCCAGAAAGTTATTACGTAGCTTACATTGTTCCACTTATTTGCTTCATGGTTTGCGCTTATTATGGTTGGAAAGGTTATAAGATAAAATAAAAAAGATTGAAAGATGAAAGCATTACAAATAAACAATCAAAAGATTAATATCATTAACATTGATTCGCCCAAAGAACCCCAAACAGGTGAAGTGCTGTTGAAGATACTTTATGTGGGGTTTTGCGGTTCTGACTTAAACACTTATAGAGGTAAGAACCTCATGGCTCTTAACCCAGTCATCCCGGGACATGAGATAGGGGCTATAATAGAAGGTGTGGGGGCAGACGTTCCAAACAACTTAATAAAAGGCATGGTCGTTACTTGCAACCCATACACTAATTGCGGGCATTGTGCTGCTTGCCGAAACGGACGATATAATGCTTGCGAGCATAATGAGACTCTTGGAGTACAGCGTGACGGCGCTATGAGGGAGTTCATTACCTTGCCTTGGGAGAAGGTGATACCTGCAACAGACCTTGACCCTCGTACGTGTGCCCTAATAGAGCCGATGTCGGTAGGATTCCATGCCATAAGTCGAGGGCAGGTCACCGATGCGGATACCATCATGGTAATCGGGTGTGGAATGGTAGGTATGGGCGCCATCGTGCGTGCGGTTCTTCGTGGTGCAACGGTTATAGCGGCTGATATAGATGACTACAAACTTGAATTAGCAAAGGCAATGGGAGCCTCCTTTACTATAAACACGGCGAATGAGAACGTTCATTCCAAATTGCAACAGATAACCAATGGTGATGGACCAGATGTCGTTATTGAAGCGGTGGGCAGTACGGCGACATATAAAATGGCTATCAACGAAATCGTTTTCACTGGTCGTGTCGTATGTATAGGCTATGCCAAGGAGGACGTTTCACTGCCTACTGGTCTTTTCGTGAAGAAGGAACTTGACATTCGTGGCTCACGCAATGCCACTCCGAAGGATTTCCAATCTGTAATCCGTTATCTTAGGCGCGGCACTTGTCCGGTAGATACCCTTATTTCTAAGGATGTAACGTTGGAGGAGGCTCAAGACGCTATAAAGTGGTGGAATGAAAATCCGGGAAAGGTCTTTCGTATAGTTGTTGATATGACAAAATAATATGGGGGCGTTCATTCATTCTATCCAAAATAATCCTTACCTTTGCATCATCATTACACATTATCCAATATAATAATATGATCCCTATAGAATCCCTTAACTTCCAAATGCTCAATGTTGGTTTGGCCCGTCATAATGGTGACTGGAACTGGCAGAACATATCATCGCCCTTTACACGCATTTACCTTTGTATGGAAGGGTCTGCGCGTTTACACTTGCCTATAGGAGAGGTGGATTTACGTCCGGGTTTCATGTATCTTGTCCCTGCCCATACGTTACATAGTTACGAATGTCATGGGAAGTTCATACATTACTATCTTCACGTATATGAAGGCTTCAAGAAAGAAACTGATATATTTGATATTTATGACTTTCCTGTGGAAATTAAGGCAGACGGATATGAAGATAAAATATTTTACAACATCTGTAATTCTCATCCTGAAGCGACGTTGCCTGAAAGTAATCCGTCCTCATATGATAATATGACGAAGTTCGTTGATTACGTCCACCGTTATAACCAAATGCCACTTTATCAGAAGTTGGAACTTCGTGGTAACATTCTTATTTTATTCTCTCATTTTGTAAAACACGCGCAGCCCAAAGTGTGGACAGAGGACAAACGTTTGGAATCTGCCTTAAAATATATACATGAGAATATATATTCAGAACTAAAGATTGATGACTTGGCTTCGATCGCCTGTTTGTCTAAGCCTTATTTCATCCGTTATTTTGCCAAGATCTTCGGTATGCCACCTTTGCAGTATATCAACAAAAGTAAAATAGAACGCGCGCAACTGCTTCTTCTCACCGATGATAAGCCTATTAAGGAGATAGCCTATAGCCTTGGTTATAACGACCATTCTTATTTTATTCGTCTTTTTAAGAAGATAACAGGCATGACACCTATGGCTTACAGGATGACGATGAGTTGACATCGCGTATTGGATAATTATAAGCTGCTTGTTTCTTTTGTCCTATCATGCGACAAAATTATACATACCGCAAAATAGTGTTTTGTGTAATTTTGCTGTGTCAATTAAACGTTATGAATAAAATGAGGAAAAAATTATTAATTCAAGTTTGTTTACTGGCTTGCAGCCTTTGCTTGCAAGCTTCTGTCAGAGTAGTTGACATGCGCGTGTTGGGGCTTAGCAACCCTTTAGGCATTGATGAGACACCTACATTCAGTTGGCAGACTGTGAGCGATGAACGAGGTTTCCTGCAACGGTCATATTCAATTACAGTGTATGATGCAGATGGTAGAGTCGTATGGAAGCCAGGCACAGTGGTCTCAAGCGAGCAAAGTAATATCCGCTATGAAGGTGAGCCATTGGCTTCATGTTCTGCATATACTTGGTCGGTCAGTGTAACTGGAGAGAATGGAGAATCAAGTGAAGTTGCTACTTCCACGTTTGAGACTGCTTTTATGTCTGCTAATGAATGGTCAGCCAAGTGGATTGGTAAAGAGACAGATACCATTAAGTCGCGTTATATCATCGACTTTGATGCGCCATTTACAGGACGTTATATGAAAATAGATGTGACAAAGTTGGGTATTCCAGTCAGTTCAGAATCAAACCTTTATTATGTGCAGTTGGCAGAAGTTGAGATTATCAGTGGTACAGAGAATGTGGCACGTACAGCAAAATTCACTGCCAGCGATGATTATGAGGTGGCAGGCTATTGGAGTATCAATTATATTAATGATGGTAGTCTGACAACTTCACATTATGGTTTTACGACTCATTCGACAAACAGTGCCAACCGTCATGTGTATATAAATATAGATTTAGGACAAACATGCACAGTCAATCGGGTGGTAATGTACCCTCGTCAGGATCAGTATTCAAAGGAAGGAAGTGACAAAGCCGCCAATTTTCCTGCATCGTTCACCATACAATCATCAACAGACAACAATGACTTCACTGTGCAGTATGCAGTTAATGATATTGATGCACCTGCATATAGTACAGAGTCGTCTGCTGTGCCTTATTATGGTCGTCGTTTTAAAGTTGATAAGCAGGTCGCTCGTGCCCGCATGTATGCTTCGGCACTTGGAGTGTTCACCATGCGGTTGAATGGTGAGCCTGTCACGGAGAACAAATTAGAACCTGGAGAGTCGGAGTTTACCAAAACAATACAGTATTCCACTTACGATGTGACAAAATTGCTACAGCAGGGCGACAACATACTTCTTGCACAGGTGGCAGGAGGCATATTCAATGTGACTAAAGTTGGAGCCAATGGAGGGCTGACCGAACGCTATTGTAAGGAAATCACTAACCGTGGCGATGTATGTCTGAAGGCGGAATTGCACATTGAATATACTGATGGCACACATGATGTTGTTGTTACCGATGAAGATTGGAAAACACACGCATCACCTACGACAGGAGTAAACTGGTGGGGTGGAGAAGACTATGATGCCACATTGGAATTGACCGATTTCAGTCTTGACGGATGGGATTCGGTAAAGATAATTGACAGTCCACATTTCAGTTGCTCACAATCAAGTGGTACTGTCGGTACGCTCGTTTCACGTCGGTACGAGCCTGTTAGGGTGGTTGAGCAGTGGAATGCGGTCAGTGTAACTCCTATTACAGTCAATGGCCAGCAAGGCTATCTTGTGGATTTTGGCAAGAACTTTGCAGGCACATTCCGTTTCAACTTAAAAGGTCAACGCGGACAAGTCATAACACTTAGAACTGGCCATCAGTTGAATGCCAATAATACTGTAAAACAAGAAACCTTTAACAGTTGGCCATACGACATCTATGACACATATACATTCAAGGGGGCAGCCGATGGTGAGCAATGGGGTCCTGAGTTCATGTATCATGGCACACGTTACCTGCAAATACTTGGACTCACCGACGCTCCTTTGCCAGAACAGTTCACAGCGCTGCGTATGCGTAGTGATGTGGAACAAACAGGTGTTTTTGTATCTGACAACCAGTTACTAAACGACATCCATACGATATGTCGTGATGCTATACAGTCGCAAATATATAATTCATTCACTGATTGTCCACATCGTGAGAAACTCGGATGGTTAGATGTTCCGAACGAGTTGTACTATTCCATCGGGTACAACTACGACATGGGCAGCTTTTGGAAAAAGACCGTGCAAGACTGTTTCGATGCACAATATGCCACAGGCAAAGTGCCTTCGACCGTACCACATTTTCATGGAGATTGGGACGATGATCCAAACTGGGGAGGCAGTGCAATCCTCGTACCATATAGAAACTGGAAGATGTATGGCGATAAAAGTCTTATGACAAAATACTACGACGGCATGAAACGGCTCATCGATTACTACACCAGTCTGACCAACAATTACATCATGCCAGGTTCATCCTACAGCGCTCTTTCCGATTGGGGGCAAAGTTCATCAGGACTGACCAACCAGATACCAGCCGAATTCACCATCACAACCACCTATTATTATCTGTTGAATGCAATGAGTGAGATGGCAGGTGAACTTGGATTTACTTCCGATTCAACCTCGTTCTCCGAAATATCCGCCAAAGTGAAATCCGCCTTCAACAACCGATTCTACGATGCGTCGACACACATCTATGATTATGGCAATCAAGGTGATTATGGAATGCCGCTTTATTATGGTTTAGTACCGGCTGATGACGAGCAGGCGGTGGCTGAAAAACTTGCCGAGGCTGTACGCAACGCTAACTACAAGATAAAGACAGGTGAGATTGCATTGAAGCCAGTACTCATGTCACTTGCAAAATATGGCTACAACGATATAGTTTATCAAATGGCGTGTCAAACCGATTATCCTTCATACGGCTATTGGGTGACACATGGCTGTACCACGACTCCAGAACTGTGGAACATGCAGTACTCACAAAACCACTGCATGATGGATCACATAGAAGAATGGTTCTATTCACAACTTGGAGGCATACAGATGCAAGACGGTTCAGATGGCATCGGATTCCACCATTTCACCATCAGTCCATGGATTCCAGAGGATATGAATCAGTTGCAAGTCAGCACAAAAAGCCAATATGGAGAAATACTCTCTGCATACACACGGCAGGATGATTCATTGAGATTTCATTTTCTCATTCCATCGAATACCATTGCCACAATTATCTTGCCTGTTTCTCATGGAATTCGACTATTTGAAGATGACAACGAAGTAACGGCAGCTACTGAAGGAATCCACAGCATACAATATAGTGATTCTACAGTTAGCATTGAGGTAGGTAGTGGCGACTACAATTTTACTATGGCTGAAAATACTACAGGCATTGAAGGATATAAATGGGATGCTAACAAAGAAGGGTCTCTTTACTATACATTATCTGGTTTAGTAAGTAAATCACCGCGTCAACGTGGGATTTTCATTCATAACGGAGAAAAAATAATCATCAAATAAATTTTTTACAAATCTGTTTTAATTATGAAGAAGGTATTGTTATCATTTTTTGCTGTTATGGTTACAGGACTTGTAGCCAACGCACAAACAAACGTAACGGTTGAAACTGGACCTTATTTGCCAGAGTGGGATTCTCTCTCAGGCTGGGAATGTCCGGAATGGTTTAAAGATGCCAAGTTCGGTATTTGGGCACATTGGGGACCGCAGTGTGAGCCTGAAGACGGAGATTGGTATGCTCGTGGCATGTACTTTGATGGTAGTAGCCAATACAATTATCATGTATCGAAATATGGTGACCCTGCCGTATTCGGATTCAAGGATGTAATCAATGAGTGGAAAGCAGAGGAATGGAATCCTGATTCACTTATCCAACTTTATAAGAGTGTCGGAGCACGATATTTCATGACATTAGGTCAGCATCATGACAACTTTGACCTTTGGGACAGTCCTTATCAAGAGTGGAACTCGGTGAATATGGGTCCGAAGAAAGATATTGTCAAAGGATGGAGTGACGCTTGCAAGAAGTATGGATTGCCACTTGGTATTTCAATGCATGGAAGTCACTCATGGACATGGTATGAGATAGCGCAGGACTATGATGGTAATCTGACGAAGGCAGATGGTACTGGTAAATGGTGGGAAGGCTACGACCCGCAGGAACTTTATGCTCAAAACCATACTCCGAGCGTAAATTATGAAACTTCAAGCACTATCCATAGTCAGTGGGACTGGGGGAACGGGGCATCCCTGCCTTCAGATGAGTACAAACAAAAGTTCCAGAACAGAGTGCTTGAATGTATAAACGATTACGATCCGAAGATGCTATATTTCGATGATACAGTATTGCCATTCTATGGCTGTGACGATGCTGTAGGACTGAATATCGTTTCCGACTTCTACAACCATTCAGCTAATGAGAATGGAGGTCAACAGGATGTAGTGGTTATGGGTAAGCAGCTTAAAGACAACCACAAGCAGGCAATCCTTTGGGATGTGGAGCGTGGCATTCCCGACCGCCCACAAGACGAATACTGGCAGACCTGTACTTGTATTGGGTCATGGCATTACGACCGCAACGTTTATAACAACAACGGGTACAAAAGTGCCCAGCAGGTTGTTGATATGCTCGTAGATATTGTTAGCAAGAATGGCAATTTGTTGCTTAGTGTCCCAATAAGAGGTAACGGAACAATTGACGAAAAGGAGCGGGCAGTGCTTGCAGATATAAAGGCTTGGATGGATGTGAATTCCTCTTCTATTTATGGCACACGTCCATGGAAGAACTTCGGCGAGGGACCATTGGCAGAAGCTACCAATAATCTCAATGCCCAAGGTTTCAACGAGGGTAACAACTATTCAAGTGAAGATGTGCGTTTTGTGCAGCGCAATGATACAGTCTTTGCTACCATCATGCGTTGGCCTTCTGCAGGAGACTTTATTTTCGAATCTTTTGGCAAGACATCCCAATACTACAGTGGCGAAGTTAAAAGTGTGGAACTCCTTGGCAAAGGCGCAGTAGAGTACAGGAACGACATTGACGGACTCGTTGTAAGTGTCCCTGAAAATACAGATGATGCCATTGCTCCAGTATTTGCTATTGTGTGTGATACAACCAATACAGAGGTTTCACTTTCTGAAATTATTTCACTTTATGAGCAAAAGATAGAGGAACTTCGTTCTCATGTTTCCTCTAATACAGGCAAATGGAACAGTGAGGCGGTTGAGAGTTTTGCTAGCATGGTTGAAGAAAGCAAGGAGGATATAGGCACGACATCCGAGGCTTCCACAATCTCCGCTCTTACCACTGCCTACGACAATCTGAAGACAAACGGACAGAATGCCATTGCATCGTCTCCCAATGAGGAAGGTACGACGGATTTGACAATCGACCAGCTTGTTGAAGAGAACACGTTTTCGGCTTCAGAAATGGGATCTCGTTTTGGCACACCTGAGTATTGGTCAGTTGAGAACTATTATATTCCACAGTTAAATTCGACCAATGGAGTAAAAAATGGTATTGACAACTATCCTGGTTACAATTGTCTGTACTTAGGAGTCTGGAGCGGTGAAGATGACGAATCGACATCCGACCTCAGCAACGCACGTCTTTATCGTACAGTACATCTGGATGCCGGTCGTTACTTCTTTGGATCCGTATTTGAATCGTTTTATCAATTGAACGATAAAGCATACATCTATGTGGCTAATAGCAACATGCCTACCACTGATATAGAATTGAACTCAATTGCATTTGCACACATCAATACCGCATCAGCTGATGGTAAACTCTATGGTGTGTATTTCACTTTGCCAGAAGAGCAAGACGTGACATTGGGATTTCAAGCCGATTTGACTAACGGGTCAACAACACAGGAATTCAGAGCACGTTCAGTAAAACTTTTGTCATACGGAACAATGAATTATGATGCATTGGAACAACTGTGTACTGCTGGCAATGAATTGGTGGAAAATGCCAAGGTGAACAATAATACTGGATTCTACAAAAAAGAAGCAGTAGAAACATTGGAAACGGCACTGGAACAAGCTATGGATGTAGACATTGAATCTTCAGACGAAGTCTTTGAGACAGCATATAATACTCTTCAAGCTGCAATCAACAATTTTAAGCAAAATGGTAAGAATCCAGGTAGTACGCCAATCGAGGCTAATGCCCAAGATATAACAATCGAGACCTTCTCTGAAGCAAATAATTTCGCTCGTACTGACGAGACAAATGACGGAGAGCGTTTTGGCGCGCCAAAATACTGGACCGTAGAGAACTTCGGATTTGGTGATGAGGCGGGCATTGACGGCGTATTAGGCTATGACTGTCTGCATCTTGAAGTATGGTACAACAACTCTTCGTTTGCAGACAATGGCTATGACATAACCAAGGCCCGCATTTACCAGAAGGCTACGTTGCCCGCAGGACGCTACTTCTTCGGAGCATCCTATCCTACAGCCGAAGCCAATGATGAACTTTATATCTTTGTTTCGGATGCATTGTTGGAAACCAATGACATTCCGACATCTTCCATTTCGTATGACCGAGTGAAGAACGCTCCTTCTGATGGATCATTTTACGGACTCAATTTCACATTGGAAGAAGAAACCGAAGTATATCTTGGATTCCAAGCCGACTTTAGCAATGTCAGTGCGAACAACTTGCGTGCCAGCGGAGTGAAGTTGCTGTATTATGGTGAAATAACAGCTAAAAAGGTACAGGATCTTCTCAATACCATAGCTGACACATTGGAAACCTATAAAGTGAATGACAATACTGGATTCTATTCTCAGGAGGCAGTTGACAAATTAAAGGCAGTCATTGAGTCAGCACGTTCTATTGACAGTGGCAGTGCTTACGAAGAAATAGAAAAAACATACAATTCACTTTCCGATGCATTCACGGATTTCGTACAAAACGGCAAGAATCCAGGAGGAACGCCAGATGAGGCCAATGCCCAAGATATAACAATCGAGACCTTCTCTGAAGCAAATAATTTCGCTCGTACTGACGAGACAAATGACGGAGAGCGTTTTGGCGCGCCAAAATACTGGACCGTAGAGAACTTCGGATTTGGTGATGAGGCGGGCATTGACGGCGTATTAGGCTATGACTGTCTGCATCTTGAAGTATGGTACAACAACTCTTCGTTTGCAGACAATGGCTATGACATAACCAAGGCCCGCATTTACCAGAAGGCTACGTTGCCCGCAGGACGCTACTTCTTCGGAGCATCCTATCCTACAGCCGAAGCCAATGATGAACTTTATATCTTTGTTTCGGATGCATTGTTGGAAACCAATGACATTCCGACATCTTCCATTTCGTATGACCGAGTGAAGAACGCTCCTTCTGATGGATCATTTTACGGACTCAATTTCACATTGGAAGAAACAACTGAAGTATATCTCGGATTCCAAGCCGACTTTAGCAATGTCAGTGCGAACAACTTGCGTGTCAGCGGAGTGAAACTCCTGTACTATGGTTCATCAGTCAAAATCAATGATATTCAAGATGAAGATACTTCTTCGTCTGCAACTCTTAAGAATGGAAATATATATAGCATTGACGGACGTTATGTCGGTACAGACATCAATCAGTTGTCCAAAGGTATATATATCCGAAACGGACAGAAGGTTTATATAAAGTGACGATGAAACCATAAACATGCGTACTTTTGCTCATGGTTATCCTTTATTTGTTTTGTCACAACAAAGATAACCTTTTATAGCTGATTCCCTTTTCGGAATCAGCTATATTTTTTGCAGACATTCAACTTTTAGCGGACAGCAATAATAGATTATATAGATACAAGGATTTTTTTCAATATCTACATGCGCTAAAACTATTATTTGATAAGAATGTCTTGATCCCTGATGTCTGCCAGCGATCCCTGTAAGTATTATGTAATGTATGTACGATACCTTTTTCATATTAGTACCGTTCGCAACGAAAGTGTAGGGGAAAGGGAAATTCAAACCATTGCAAGATGTGGTTGTGATTCGTCTGGTATGTGCGTATTATAACTACTCAATCCAGCTGTCACGGTCGAGATTGCGATAGCCGATGGCTTCTCCAATATGTCTTGATTGTATGTTGTCACAGCCGTCGAGGTCGGCTATAGTTCGTGACACCTTTAAGATTCTGTCATAGGCGCGAGCGGAAAGGTTCAATCGCTTCATTGCGTCACGTAGCCGCTCAGAACTTTGTGCGTCCAATTAAGCATATTCATTTAGTAAGGCCGTAGTCATCTGTGCGTTGCAGTGTATGCCTTTATCATTTGCGAATCTGTCCTCTTGTATTTTCCGCGCCTTGATAACCCTTTCACGTATGGTAGCGCTTGATTCTCCTTTAGGCGCGTTTGCCATGTCGCTGAAAGGGACGCTCTCAACTTCAACTTGAATGTCGATACGGTCGAAGATTATGGGTGTCGCTTTTCTTCCACAATTTTCTGTTTGTCTGATTAATGTTTTAGCCACGTATCATCGTTATCAACATCTTGAAGCGATGGACTGCATTGACGCTGTGACGTGAGCCGCTTGGGATGACGAAAGCCTCACCCTGCTTGATGACGTGCTTCGTGTCTTCCACGGTCAACTCCATATCGCCGTCGATGACCTGAATGAGCGCATCATAGGGTGCAGTATGCTCGCTAAGTCCTTGACCAGCATCAAAGCTGAACAGCGTTACACTACCAGCATTGTTATGGATAAGTTCTTTACTCACCACGCCGCCGTCGGCATAGTCAATCATTGCGTTTATGTCGAACGCCTTGCCTTTTTCAAATTTTGCCATGATTATTCTCTTTTTATTAAAGTGTTGCAATATTGTTCCCCCATTCACGACATTGTGCCGCAGTGTTTGTGTCTGGAGCCCATTTTACTTTCAATGGC
>CAZHZH010000047.1:18679-21142 GCA_964537205.1 uncultured Bacteroidaceae bacterium | reverse complement strand
TCAGTGCGCTATTATTGTGCTTTGCCTCTGTGCCACAGTGCTATGGAGTCCGCTATGAGGATCCACTCCTCCGCTGCGCTCCGTCGGGATGACGAGGGTGGGCGGTCATCGGTATGACGGAAGTGGGGAACGGTCGTCGGAATGGCGAGAGGGGCGTGGGTGATGACATGTTCTCAGTCAGCCCGTCGGCTTCTATGGGAGAGGAAACAATAAAACATACGTTTCTGCGTTTTATAAGCATGAAATGGTTCAGTCATATTCGAAATATCAGATTGATATTGATTGTGGTGGCTATACTGATAGCCATCTTTTCCCTGCTTACATCCAATTACCTTATTGAGGACTTGAAAGACGAGGAGGTCAACAAGATGGAGGTGTGGGCGGAGGCTATGCGGTCACTGAATCAAGCAGACGAAAACACAGACATCAACCTTGTATTGAAGGTCCTTAATGGCAACAATACCATACCTGTCGTGGTGCTCGATAAAGACGGAGGCGTGCAAACGTCGCGCAATCTTGGCAGGACGTTCAGCGCAAACGAAGATTCGTTGCAGGAAATAAAGAAGATGGCGATGTCAATGAAAAAGGCGGGACAGACCATACGGATAGGTCTCGATTCCGACCAAAATTACATTGAAGTATGCTACGGAGAGTCGTTGATGCTAAAAAGGCTTGCGGTATATCCTTATGCGCAATTGGGAGTGGTGGTGCTATTCGTGTTGATAGCGTTGTTCGCCCTTTTCTCGTCTATGAAGGCTGAACAGAACAAGGTGTGGGTGGGATTGTCGAAGGAGACTGCCCATCAACTTGGAACTCCTATATCGTCGTTGATGGCGTGGATTGAAGTCATACGCGAGGCGCATCCCGATGACGAGATGTTGCCGGAGATGGAGAAGGATGTCAAGCGGCTGGAACGCATAGCGGAGCGCTTCTCGAAGATTGGCTCCATACCGGAATTGAAACCGGCGAATGTTGATGAGGTGATAGAGCGAGTGGTAGAATATATGGACCGGAGGACATCCAACAAGGTGGTCATTACGACTCATTTCCCACAGCGGCACGTTGAAACCCACATGGTGGCTCCACTATTTGAGTGGGTCGTAGAGAACTTGTGCAAGAACGCCGTGGACGCGATGGATGGCACAGGGCATATCGACATTTACCTTGCTCAGTCGCGGGATGATATCGTATTGGAGGTGAAGGACACGGGCAAGGGTATGCCGAAGAGCAATTTCGGATCGGTGTTCAAACCCGGATTCACCACCAAGGCAAGGGGATGGGGGCTTGGACTTTCACTTGCCAAGCGCATCATCGAAGAGTATCACAAGGGCAAGATTTACGTCAAGTCGTCGGAAATAGGTAAGGGAACTACTTTCCGCATCGAACTGCCCAAAGACCCGAAAAAGTGAGCAGACCGTTGAACATCAGCATTTCGTAGCCGAATTTGTAGCCTGTCAGGTGGAACACGGCACGATCAATGACGTAGCAGATGACAGGCGAAGCTATCGCAATGTAAGGCACCAACTTGTCGCGTACGTTCCAACGTGTGAACATGCCGAACGCGAACAATCCGAGAAGTGGTCCGTATGTGTAGCTGACGAGTGTGTAAATCAAATCCATGACGCTGCCACTGCCCAATGAGTTGAACGCAAGTGTGCAGACAAGGAACGCGAGCATCATGCCTAAGTGAACTTTCCCCCGCAGCCTTTCATCGCCCGGCTTCTTCATGAGGTCGACGCAAAACGATGTGGTCAGAGCCGTTAATGCAGAATCGGCACTTGAGAACGCGCTCGCTACGACTCCTATGCCAAAGCAAACCAACGCAGCCTGTCCGAGGGCGCCTGAGAGTACTATGTCGGAAAGCAATGCGTCGCCTTTGGCCGGCAGCCCGACACCCAACTGCCCATATAAATGTATGAGAAGTATGCCGAGAGCGAGAAACAGAAAATTCACGGGTACGAACATAATGCCGTATGTACACATGTCCTTTTGTGCCGAACGAAGGTTCTTGCAGGTAAGGTTTTTCTGCATCATGTCCTGGTCAAGCCCCGTCATGACGATTACCACAAAGATACCACTGAGGAACTGCTTCCAGAAGTTTTGTTTTGAGGAGAAGTCTGTGAACTCGAACATGCGTGAGTGAGGGTCGTGCCAGACTGTGGAAAAGGCGTCGGCTACGCCAAGATGGAGCATTGAACATACCTTGACTAATATAAGGACCAGGGCGAGTAGCAGTGTGAACGTTTGGAGGGTGTCGGTCCACACAAGGGTCCTTATGCCACCTCGCCGGGTGTACAACCAAATGAACAGCAGTGTTATTGCCGCCGTCGCGGCGTACGGAATGCCGTAGCGGTTGGCTATGCATACTTGCAGAATCTGTACGACCACATAGAATTTGGCTGCTGATCCCAATAGCTTTGAGATTATGAAGAACGACGAACCGGTCTTGTAACTGGTGTTGCC
>CAZHZH010000047.1:0-18579 GCA_964537205.1 uncultured Bacteroidaceae bacterium | reverse complement strand
GCATATAGCAGCGCGAAATATATGATGAAAGCTAAAAGCATTGTGTGGTATGGAAAGTACGTCTTTTTCTGTTCGAGAATGCAAAGTTACTATATTTCTCGAAGCCAACATAGCTCTTGGACCATCTTTTTAACCCTGTTTTTACGTATAATTTGATTTAATCCATTAACTTTGCAGTGCAAAAGGTAATTAATTTATTAGAAACCAATGAAAACAAAAGGCAATAACCTCGTTTGGACTTTCATCATGGCAGCCGTGTCGGTCGCCGTGTGCGCATGTTCTACGGACTCGGACGATGAGTCTGACAATGGATTCATAGTTCCGTCTGACAATGGTCAGTCTGATGAGTCGGACTATGATACGGGCGACGTGATGACCTTCACCATCGCGGTGGACACTACTACCACGCTGACTGAACAGGATGTTGTGGACAGTGATGATGAAGATTGTGTAGAGAACTCGTCATTCGACAAAGTCGTGTATATCCGCTATAATGGCAATACCGCCGTGGTGGACGGTAGTGTGGACAGTGTGGAAGTGACTGTCAACGGAGCTGACGTGACAGTCGCATCGGCTGTCAAAGGCGTGAATTACGTACTCTCGGGTTCGACGAGCGACGGCTGTTTCAAAATCTATAGTGACAAGAAGTTCCGTTTGGATTTGAACGGAGTGAGCATCACCAACAACGACGGACCCGCAATCAACGACCAAAGCAAGAAACGCGCGTTCGTGGTACTCGATGACAACACGACCAACACTCTGACCGACGGAGTGTCGTATGCCGAAAGTGACGAAGACCAGAAGGGGACTTTGTTTGCCGAAGGCAAGTTGATATTCAGCGGAAAGGGCAAACTGCGCGTGTACGCCAACACAAAGGCTGGCATCAGTGCGGATGATTATGTGGTCGTTCGTCCTGGTACTGACATATACGTGAAATCAACATCGGGTAATGGAATCAAGGCAAACGACGCTGTCACGATTAATGGAGGCGTGGTGAACATAGAGACGAGTGCTGCCGCTTCGAAAGGCGTGTCGTCCGACGGACTGGTCACTATCAACGGCGGACGCACGACGATTATCACCTCGGGAGGCGGAGAATACGATAGCGACGACCGCGATGTGTCGGCTTGCGCTGGTGTGAAGTCAGATTCCACGTTCACCATGAACGGCGGTGAACTCTATTGCTACAGCAAGGGCAACGGAGGCAAGGGAATTTCAGCCGATGGAGCGTTGTACGTAAACGGTGGAACAGTGAAAGTAGTGTGCGAGGGAAGCAAATATTCAAGTGGAGGATACAGTACTTCGCCAAAAGGCATAAAGAACGATGCCGACATGCACTTCAATGGCGGCAACGTGTGGGTGCGCACCCTGAAGGGAGAAGGATCGGAAGGCATAGAGAGTGAAACGACAATGGAAATAACTGGCGGCGACATTATTACGTATACTTACGATGACGGCATCAATTCCGGGAAAGACATGACCATAAGCGGAGGCAACGTAACCGCATACGCTACAGGTAATGACGGAATCGACTCCAACGGCAACTTGTATATAAAAGGTGGAAAGGTGGTGGCATACGGAACCACCAGTCCCGAAGAAGGTATAGACGCTAATACGGAAGGAGGCTACAAACTGTATATCACCGGAGGCACCGTAGTGGGAATAGGTGGCGGAGCGACAACTCCGGCATCCACCACCGGAGCGCAACCGGTGTTCATATACAACGGCTCGATAGACCAGGGTTCTACAGTCAGCATCGCTGACACTCAAGGCAACAGTGTGCTGTCGTTCTCTATGGAAGGCAGTTACAACTCGGCGACTTTCCTGTTGTCGGCGGATATGGACAGTGGGTCGAGTTATGTGCTCTATAATGGCAGCACGGCGTTGACTACTTTCACGGCTACAATCCCTTACAGCACTTATGGCTCGTTCAATGGCGGGGGTAATGGAAACAACCCTGGTGGTCCGGGCCAGGGCGGAGGAAAGATGTGGGGGCGCTGAAGCGTGAACAACACAAAATGAATTTACTACATTGTTATGGAAACAAGGAATCTGAATATAAAATTCAAAGTTGAATATCGCACGAAATGGGGCGAGACTCTCAATGTGAGTGTATCGCAAAGTGGAAACGCACCTGTTGATGTCCCCTTGTCGACAAATGACGGGGTGGTATGGACTGGCACGCTTGATTTGCCTGAGGCCTCTGATGATGTGATTGCATACCGATACTACGTAAACAATTATGGACGGCGGGTGCGTACGGAAGTGGCTGTGATGCCTCATCTCATATTCCCGGAACAAGGACAAGGGGAGTATATACAAGAGGATGCATGGTCCGATCCCGACAGAATTGCCGGTATTGCCGTACCTGTGTTCTCTCTCAGAAGCGAGGGTAGTGCCGGGATCGGCGACTTCGGCGATTTGAAATCACTTGTCGATTGGGCGGAAAAGGTCGGCATGAAGGCTGTTCAAATATTACCAGTAAACGATACGACCAATACGCATACTTGGATGGATTCGTATCCTTATAACAGTATATCGGTGTATGCATTCCACCCGATATATCTCGACTTACGCCAGTTGGGACCACTAAACGACGAGGCTGCCATGAGAGCGTTTGAGGAGCGCAGGAGGCGACTCAACTCATTACCTCAATTGGACTACGAGGAGGTTGACAAGCTAAAACAAGAATATATAAGGGCGAAATATAGTGAAGATGGGGTACGGGCGCTCCAGTCGGAAGGCTATAAAACATTCTATGAACGCAACGAATATTGGTTGAAACCGTACGCCGCTTTCTCGTACTTGCGTGACGCGTATGGCACAGCCGATTTCTCTGCTTGGGAAAACTACCGTACATACAAACCGGATGACATAGACCGGTTGATGCGTGAAAAGAACACTGATCTTTGCTATTACTGTTATGTGCAGTATATGTTGCACTTGCAACTGCTCGATGCTGGCGATTATGCAAGAAGGAAGAATATAATATTGAAGGGGGACATCCCTATAGGTGTGTGCCGCCATAGTGTGGGTACATGGGCTGAGCCATATTATTTCAACATGGAGGAGCAAACAGGCGCACCACCTGACTTCTTCTCCGACAACGGACAGAACTGGGGCTTCCCAACGTACAATTGGGATGTTATGGCGACCGACGACTACAGATGGTGGCGCAGGAGAATGTCGAAAATGTCAGAATATTTCTCTGCCTACCGTATAGACCACATTCTTGGGTTCTTCCGCATCTGGGAAATCCCGGTGCCTTACAAAAGCGGGCTGGTCGGACATTTCTCACCGGCTCTCCCGTTGAGTCCTCAAGAAATAGAGGCAAGGGGGGTGCCTTTCATTGAAGACATGTATATCAAGGATCCCAAAGAGCCTTCACGCTACCACTTGCGTATATCGGCCAAGAAGGAACGGTCGTACAAGTTCCTGATGACAGAGCGGGAGCGTCATGCTTTCGACGCCTTGTATGAGGACTTTTTTTATCACCGTCATACCCAATTTTGGTATAATGAGGCAATGAAAAAACTCCCTGTGCTAACGCGCTCCAACCAAATGATAGCTTGCGGCGAGGATTTGGGAATGATTCCCGAATGTGTGCCGTGGGTAATGCGGCAGCTTGGAATACTCAGCTTGGAAATACAGAGTATGCCAAAGGCTATGGGGCATGAATTCGGGGTGCTGTCTGACAATCCCGTACTTTCTGTATGCACCATTTCTTCACACGACACTCCATCGCTACGCGGTTGGTGGGAAGAGGATGCGGACAGGGCGCAGCGTTATTATAATAGTGTGCTCGGCTTGGAAGGGAAAGCGCCTGAGAGTGCGCCTGGATGGTTGTGCGAGAAGATTCTTAGAATGCATCTTGAATGTCCGTCCGCCCTTTGCATACTTACGTTGCAGGACTGGTTGTCCGTTGACGAGGCTGTACGAAATCCGGATGTTGAGTCTGAACGGATTAACGTGCCTGCGAATCCCCGGCATTATTGGCGTTACCGAATGCACCTGACCATCGAGCAACTGATGGAATGCGAGGCATTGAATAGTAAAATACACGAATTAATAAGCAGCTCGCGCGGTTGACGCCATGCGGCTGCTTGTAATCATAATCAACAGAAAACAATGAAAACGAGATTATTTTTATCGGTGTTTATATGTCTGCTCTCATTTGGCGCACGGGCAGAGACAATTGATGTCACGACCTACAAGTATGCGGGTCCTTTTGTGGTGCGCAGTCCGTTCATCTCCGACAGCACTGATGTCAACTCAAAGGCGTTTTCCACTTCCGACATGATGGATTACGCTGTGGGACTCGACGCTTTTGACGGCGGAAAGGTGTTGTCGGACGCGAAACTTCCCGGATGCTCATCGGGCGACGCATTGCATCTCGTAGGATTCAATATCGACAATTCGCGTTACACAGATGCTACAATCAATATTTCGGGAATAGAAAACTATCAATTGTATGTAGACGGGAAGAAGGTTATGACCGGCTATGTGAAATTGGAACCGTCATCCCACCAGATAGCGATAAAGTATCTTACAACTCCTGACTCGAATGACTCTATGCGGGTGAGTGTTGAGTGTGAGAAAGGTGATGTTATCAAAGTGGTACCGGCTTCACTGACGCACAATTACAACTTGTCGGACGTGCTGCACGGGACACATTTCAATGATGTCGGGTTGTCGCCAAACGGCAAGTACTTGATAAAGGGATACCTCACCGTGAAACAGGGTGGAAAGACTTCCCAGCGTTACAAGGTGGTGGAGACTGCCACGGGCAGAGTGATAGCAGAGCGTACGGTAGGATTGACATGGATGCCTCGCACGGACAAGTTCTATTTTGTACGTGAAGGGGTAAATGGGCGGGAACTTATCGCTGAAGATCCTTCGACAGGCGTTCAAAGTCTTCTCGCTTCTGATATTCCTGCCGGCTCGTTTGTCATGGGATCTACGGAAACATACCTTATATATAATATAAAGAGCGAAGGTCCGAAAGAGGATGCCAGCATATATGAGGTCGTCGAGCCTGACGACCGTCAGCCAGGATGGCGCGAACGCAACAATCTCGCTATTTATGACTTGGGTGACGGTGTGATGCAGCCGCTTACGTTTGGCCACCACAACATTTATTTGCAGGATATATCCGCTGATGGCAGGCAAATACTGTTTATCAAATCAGAATCTCACCTTGCATCACGTCCTACAACTGTGTACACATTGTACAAGATGGATTTAGAGAGTAGGCGGACTGAGGCGTTGATAGTCAAGGACGGCTTTATCGAAGGAGCTGTGTTTTCGCCCGACGCTTCTCAGATCCTTGTGTTTGGTTCGCCTGAGTGTCTGGGGGGCATAGGGATGAATGTGGACGAAGGACAGATTCCAAGCATGATAGACAAGCAACTCTATTTGCTTTCGGCTGGCGACACAATAGCCCTTACCCGCGATTTCGACCCGTCAGTAACCAATTACTGGTGGAATCATGCTGATGGACAGATATATTTCACAGCGGAAGATCATGACTCTGTCAATGTGTTCCGCCTTGACCCTAAAAGTCGTGCTATCAAGCAGTTGGACTGCAAGGAGGAGGTCGTTATGAGTCTTGCGCTTGCAAACAAGGCTCCGGTGATGGCGTTTTATGGTTGCAGTGCGTCAAACAGCGACCGCCTGTATACCATGAACCTTAAAACGCTGAAGGCTGTGGTGGAAGAGGATCTCAGCAGCGTGACTCTCAAGCATTCCCGTCTTGGTGAATGCAACGGCTGGACGTTTACCAACTCACGGGGTGACACCGTTTATGCGCGTTATTACCTTCCTGCCGATTTCGACGCATCAAAGAAGTACCCTATGATAGTCAACTATTATGGAGGTTGCAGTCCGACGAGCCGTGATTTCGAAAGCCGTTACCCTCTTCACGCGTATGCGTCGCTCGGATATGTGGTACTTGTAATCAATCCGTCGGGGGCTACTGGTTTTGGACAGAAATGGTCGGCGCGCCATGTTGACACTGCCGGAGAAGGAGTCGCACAAGACATCATTGAAGGTACTTTGCAGTTCTGCCGAGAACATTCTTACGTGAACGACAAGAAAATAGGGTGCATTGGCGCAAGCTATGGAGGCTTCATGACTCAGTACCTGCAAACAGTGACTGACATCTTCGCGGCAGCCATCTCACACGCTGGCATAAGTGATCATACCAGCTATTGGGGTGAAGGTTATTGGGGTTACAGTTACAGCGAGGTAAGTATGGCTAACCGCTATCCGTGGACCGACAAGCATTTGTATGTTGACCAAAGTCCGCTTTTCAACGCTGACAAAGTTCACACTCCGATTCTTTTTCTCCATGGTGACGCCGATACTAATGTTCCTGTAGGTGAGAGCATACAAATGTACACTGCGTTGAAACTGCTTGGCAGAGAGACGGCAATGGTGCTGGTGAATGGGCAAAACCACCATATACTTGATTATCAGAAACGCATAAAGTGGCAAAATACTATATTCGCATGGTTTGCCAAATATTTGCAAGATGATGGCTCGTGGTGGGAAAGCATGTACCCAAAGAAGGACCTGTAGGCGTGACTGACTCCGCATCCTGTCAGTTTAAGATCAGTTTTGACACAACGCGGAAGAGGCGGTACACTTTTGTATAATCTTTATTGGCAAGTGGGAACAAACCATGTCGTTTGAGTCGCGACGCTCTTTGTCTCACCTTGCCAATATTTTTTGTAAGTACAGCCGATTGGTAAAGATAGTCCATGCAGAGTTGGTCCACCCTTCTGCATAGTGCGTCCTTTTGAGGCGGGTTCATCTGGAGGGTGTCATCATGCAAACGGAGAATCACTCCCTCAAGGTCGTCTAACCGCTTGTTTATCCACTTCTCGTCGTACCGGTGTATTATCGAACCTTTTCTTTGGCGGTAGTAATAGGCTTTGATGTTGGTGGATATGACAGTCTGGGCGTTTAAGAGTAGGAGCGGGGAGAATTCTTCGTCTTCATGTACGATGTTTGGCGTGAATTCCAATCCGTGTGTAATCCTCTTCCTGAACAGATACCCACATGCGGCGGCCCGTAGGTTGTGATGCAGCATGTAGTGCGTGCCGGTGCATTTCTCTGTCGCTCCTGGTGCATGGCGGCTTCTGCGTCCTGTCTTGAATAAAATCATGTCGGGATGTTTGTCGAGCAAAAGTCCTATGCATTGGTTGTAACCACGACGAAGGAGCTTGTCGTCGCCGTCGACAAATTGGATGTATTCCCCGCGTGCTGCATCCATGCCGGTGTTCCTCGCACTGCTCAGCCCTTGGTTGTCTTGCCTGATGTATGTGATGTCAGACGACATGCGCCTCAGCATAGGTTCCGCGCTAACGATACTCCCGTCGTCCACAATGATGACCTCCCGGTTCTCTTTTGGCAGATTCAACGCAAGAATACTTCCGACACACTCCTTAAGCATGCCGATGGGAAGGTTGTAGTAGGACACTATGAAACTTATATAGATTTGCCCTTTATTATGCGATATAGTCTGCATAGAATCTTGATGCCAAATAGGTTGAGTATTGCGATTTTCATTCTACCTTGCATGGTTCGGGATAAATGGTAGGGAAGTTTGCGATCGGGCAGAACTGGTTGCTCGTCGCAGAAACGGCACACATCGATTTGTATGTTTAGCAAATGCAGATACCATTCAGCCGTCTCGTCTGTTGTCAGCGGCAGTCGCAGTATGCGCGATGCCTCTATTTGCGCGTCGAGCAGTTGGCGGAGTCGTTCACCAGATGGTTTCGCGGTGATGCCGTTGTCGTTCCAACAGTAATAGTAGAGTCCCTTTGATATGGTCATTATCATCGGGTTCTTTTTGAGAATCAAAGGCAGGGTCCACGCGTCCTCAAAATACTTTCTTGGCGGAAACACGACGTCATCGAACAAGTAGCGGCGGAAGAATTTGTTGCATGCGTATGTGTGATCATAGGCTTTCCCGTCAATCCAATAACTTTTCGCGTCGTTGTATGACAGGGTGTCGAACTCCAAGCTGCGTTCTGTCTTGTGTCCTTTGTGTACAACGACCGGGTATTCCAGTATGTCTGTTTCCGCGTATTCGCACGCTATTTCAATCACATTCTCAAACGTTCCTTCGTCAATAAAGTCGTCGCTGTCCAAGAAAGTGATGAAGTCGCCTTTCGCCCTGTCAATTCCAGCGTTTCGTGCCTCACTCAAACCTCCGTTGGCTTTGTGCACCACGTGTATTCGCGTGTCTTTCGACGCGTACTCGTCGCATATTAGGCCGCTATGGTCGGTGGAGCCGTCGTCCACCAGGATTGCCTCCCAGTCGGCAAACGATTGGGATAGTACGCTTTCAATGCACCGTCTCAGTGTGCTTTCAACGTTGTAAACAGGTATAACTACTGATATTGTCATGATACAAAGTTACTACAAAAAATCACATAAAAGGATTCGAAAGTCAAATTAATCAAGTTTGCAGTCTGTCATTACTCAATTATTTAGTACCTTTGCACTCAAATTTGCAGTAAAGGAATCATACAATGACAGCAAAAGAAATCAGAGAATCGTTTAAGGCGTTCTTCAAAAGCAAGGGACACCTCATTGTACCTTCGGCTCCGATGGTAGTGAAGGACGACCCGACGCTCATGTTCACCAATGCAGGCATGAACCAATTTAAAAATATCATACTTGGTAACGTACAACCGATAAGCCGCCGGATGGCGGATTCCCAGAAGTGCCTGCGGGTAAGCGGCAAGCACAACGACCTTGAAGAAGTGGGGCACGACACCTATCACCACACCATGTTCGAGATGTTGGGAAATTGGTCGTTCGGTGATTACTTTAAGAAGGAGGCTATCAGTTGGGCGTGGGAGTACATAGTCGACGTGCTCAAGATTAATCCTGGCGATTTGTACGCCACGGTGTTTGAGGGAGCTCCTGATGAGGGACTTGAACGCGACAACGAGGCGGCTTCGATATGGGAGCAGTTCCTTCCAAAGGATCATATCATAAATGGAAACAAGCATGACAACTTTTGGGAAATGGGCGATACTGGTCCGTGCGGTCCTTGCTCGGAGATTCATATTGATTCCCGTTCTGCTGAGGAAAAGGCAAAAGTACCAGGACGCGAGTTGGTCAATAAGGATCACCCGCAGGTGATTGAAATTTGGAATCTTGTGTTCATGCAGTTCAACCGGAAGGCTGACGGCAGTCTTGAACCGCTGCCCGCCAAGGTGATTGACACCGGAATGGGATTTGAACGTCTTGTACGCACCCTCCAGGGCAAGACCTCGAATTATGATACTGACGTGTTCCAACCTATAATCAAGGTGATAGGCGACATGTCTGGCAAAAAGTACGGTGAAGATGAAAAGACAGATGTGGCTATGCGTGTCGTCGCCGACCACTTGCGCGCCATAGCGTTCTCTATTGCCGACGGACAACTGCCGAGTAACGCAAAGGCTGGATATGTGATCCGCCGTATTTTACGCCGCGCCGTTCGTTACGGATACACGTTCCTCGGACAGAAGGAGGCTTTCATTTACAAATTGGTGCCGACACTTATCGCTGAGATGGGCGACGCTTATCCGGAACTCGGAGCGCAGAAGGAACTCATCATGAAGGTGATGAAGGAAGAGGAGGATTCGTTCTTGCGCACTCTTGCCAATGGCATCAAACTGCTATCTGATGTGATGAACCAAGTTAAGGCCGATGGTAAGACCGAGATCCCTGGCACTGAGGCTTTCCGCTTGTTTGATACGTATGGATTCCCGCTCGACCTCACCGAACTCATTTGCCGTGAGAACGGACTGACTGTCGATGAGGAAGGATTTAACGTGGAGATGCAGAAGCAAAAGGAACGCGCCCGCAATGCCGCACAAGTGGAGATGGGCGATTGGACCGTACTCCGTGAGGGAGAGAGCCGCTTCGTAGGTTACGACTACACGGAATATAGTTGCCATATCCTGAAGTACAGACATGTAAAGCAAAAGAAAGGAATCGTTTATGAAATAGTACTCGATGAGACTCCTTTCTATGCTGAGATGGGTGGCGAGGTAGGTGATACCGGCGTACTTGTCAATGAGACAGAGACGATAAACGTGTTAGACACGAAGCGCGAGAACGGGCAGTCGATACATATAGTCGACAAATTGCCGGTTGACGCCGGGGCGGAATTTATGGCGTGTGTGGATGTGGAACGCCGTCGTGCCATCGAAGCGAACCACACTTGCACGCACTTGCTCGATGAGGCTCTGCGCGAGGTTCTTGGAAAGCATGTTGAGCAGAAAGGCTCGTTGGTGACCGCCGAAGGATTGCGTTTCGACTTCTCCCACTTCGAAAAAGTGACTCCTGAACAGTTGCGTGAGGTGGAGCATCTGGTCAACGAGAAGATACGCGAGGACATTCCGCTTGAGGAATTCCGTGACACTCCTATCGAAGAGGCTAAGAAACTTGGAGCAATAGCGCTGTTTGGCGAGAAGTATGGAGACAAGGTGCGTGTCGTCAAATTCGGATCGAGTGTGGAATTCTGTGGTGGCTGCCACGCGTCGTCGACAGGACGCTTGGGAATGGTCAGAATCGTTTCTGAAAGTTCAATAGCCGCAGGTGTGCGCCGTATTGAGGCAATCACAGGCAAGCAGGTTGAGGCGGTGATCGACCGGATGCAGGATTTCATAAAAGACGTGCGCGTGTTGTTCAACAACGCTCCCGACCTTCGTTCCACTATAGAGAAAGCAATATCCGAAAACAAGGAACTTCATGCCCAGGTGGCTGACTTCATGGCGCAGAAGGCGTTGCAGCTGAAGCGCGACCTTATCGCCCGTGCGAAAGACGTAAACGGGGTGAAGGTGATCAGTGAGGTGCTGCCAATTGATCCGCAGCAGGTAAAGGACATAGCTTTCCAACTCCGTGCCCAGTTCCCTGAAAACTTGTTGGTGGCAATAGCGTGCGAGTCTAATGGAAAACCGACACTGACTGTCGCCCTTTCCGACGATTTGGTGAAGAGCGGAAGAAACGCAGGACAGCTTGTGCGTGAGGCAGCGAAACTCATGCAAGGCGGTGGTGGCGGACAACCTCATTTCGCAACTGCTGGTGGAAAGAATCCTGCCGGAATGGCTGCGGCGATAGACAAGGTATTGGAGATGGCTGACTTGTAGTCAGTCATCTTGTTTCCAATTGACTAAATACACGTGCCGGGTGGCGCGGGTAAACGCCGTATACAGCCAGCGGTAGTAATCCACACCTATCATGTCCTCGGTGACGTACCCTTGGTCGATGAATACAGCCGACCATTGTCCGCCTTGCGCTTTATGACATGTCACCGCGTAGGCGTATTTTATTTGCAAGGCATTGTAATACGGATCCTCCCTCAGTTTCTTCAACCTGTCCTTCTTGTACGGAATGTCGGCATAGTCTTCGAGTACTCTGCTGAACAATAGTCGGTTTTGCTCCTGAGTGAGTGCGGGAGCCTCGGCGTGCAGCGTGTCGAGCAACACCGTGGCGTTGATTTCCAAATCATCATAATCTGGCAGGCTCAACACGCAGTCGGCGAACCTAAAGCCGAATAACTCTCTTTCGTTCGTCACCCTGACGCACCGCGCTATATCGCCATTGGCTATGAAGTCGTTTTGCGCCTCCCCGGTGTCACCCGCAACCTTACCTTTCCGATTCTCTTTGAGCCAGAAGTAATTGTTCTTCGCTATCATCACCATGTCGCCTGTCGCCAATTCTTCCTCACGGTCGAGAATCTGGTTGCGGATACCCATATTGTATATGTGCGCTCTTTTGTTCGACCGGCATACCACGATGGTGTCGTCGAATCCGTAATTATGGTAGCAATCAGCCAGTTCTTCAACAAGCTCGCTTCCTGGCACGTTGTGAACGTCGGCGGTGAAGCTGATGCGTGGCGCATGGAACGCTTCTCCGGTTTGCGTGCGGCTGATGGTTTGCCTCAAGTTGGTGGCGTTGCTCAGTATGCCCGAAAGTCCTTCTTGTCTGACTACTTGGGTCAAAGTCATGCATGTGACATTGAGTCCGTAAGAGCGCAACACATCAGGCTGCAGGGCGGGGCTCTCGGTGTCACCCACAGGTGGAAGCTGTGCCGTGTCTCCTAAAAGAATCAGCCGGCAGCCTTCACCAGAATAGACAAAATGTATCAAGTCGTCTAACAACCGTCCTGTTCCGAACAGACCTTGTGTGGAATCGTTGGATACCATGGAGGCTTCGTCTACTATGAAAAGGGTGTGCTTCAACGTGTTGTATCCCATTTGGAATACTGCGTCCTCGTCGATCGACTTTTGACGGTATATCCGTTTGTGGATGGTGAACGCGGGATGCCCGGCATATAGGGAAAACACCTTCGCCGCCCTGCCTGTGGGTGCCATAAGCACACACTTGCGCTGTGCCTGCTCCATGGTTTTTACCAACGCGCTGACAAGCGATGTCTTTCCTGTGCCTGCGTACCCGCGCAGAATGAAAACATTCCCCATTCCGCCACTTCTTTCCGACTGGTCGGCAAGTATGAATTCCGACAACGCTCTTGTCGTTTCCTGTTGGTCGGATGTCGGTTTAAAGCCGAAATTATTTAAAATCAGCTCCTCTAAGTAGTCAATTATCATTTTTAATTCAAAAAAGTTGCTTGAGTTGAAACTCAATTCATTTTTATTCGTTATTTTTGTACCACAAATAATCGTGCAAGCCACAGTGCTACGGGTCGGGCTATGAAGATCCACTCAGGCATAAAGGGCTTCGGGATGACGGGCAGGGAGTATGACTCCAAGCGCCATCATTCACTACACCGATTAACTGCGAAGCGACTGCGAATATACAAAAAATAAAAATACGAAATTACATTATGAAGAAAATTGTTATCAATTCATTGCTTGTCTTATGTGTGCTTGGACTTGCTGGAGCGTGCATAATGAGTATCTATGGTGATATTGCGTTCGACAATGAAAAATCTGACAGAGAGAAGGTTGTCATTGCCCGCTTGTTGCAAATCCGTGACGCAGAGGACGAGTTTAAGAAGAGCCATTCGGGTGAGTTTTGCGGAACCCTTGACTCACTGATCGACTTCGTTAAGAACGGACGGGCTATCGTCAAGATTGATGAGGATGTATGGACCGATGAATTGTCAATGAGCTATGCCACAAAGGCTGATGCCGTGGCTGCCGGTGTATTCCACAGCGATACTGTTTGGCAGTCAGCCGCTGAGAAACTGAAAATTTCAAATCCCGACTCACTCAAATTCATTCCTGTTGGGAAAGAAGGGGCTCAGTTCCAACTTCGCAAGACAGAAGCGTATAACTTGAAGTCGAACGAGTTCGACAAGGTTTGTGAGGTCCGCGCATCGCTCGATGATTATCTTGACGGCATGAACGCAAAGAAGATCAAACAACTTAAGAACGAGTTGAAGAAAAAAGGCAGGAACCGCGCCGACCTGTTCGAAGACAATGCGGACAACACCGAAGGTAACTGGTACGGACTGCGTATCGGAGACCTTGAGGATCCGCAAAACAAGATGGCAGGTAACTGGGAATAATCGTGCAAGCCGAGAGCAGAGCCAAGCTCGCTTGAGCTATGCCGAGGCGCAGCCGAATATCTGCGAAGCGACTAATCGTGCAAGCCGAAGTCCCCAGTCATGCCGCAGGCTGAATGGGGAATTAGATAAACGAAAAGAAAATCAGCCTCCCTGACACGCTTTGGCGTTCGCGGAGGCTGTGTGTTTTTATATGCGTGTAGTAGCTGGAAAATACAAGGGAAAACGATATGATGTGCCGCATACGTTCAAGGCGCGTCCTACCACTGATTTTGCAAAAGAAGGACTCTTCAATATCTTGCAAAATGTGTATGTCGACTTCGATTCGGCACCCACAGCCCTTGACTTGTTCTCTGGAACGGGCAGCATATCGCTCGAACTGCTGTCGAGAGGTTGCGGCAAGGTAGTTTCGGTGGAGAAAGACTATGACCATCACCGGTTCATAAAGAGAATCAGCCAAAGCCTGGGCGACAAAAACTGGCTGCCGTTGCATGCCGATGTATTCAAGTTCA
Source organism: uncultured Bacteroidaceae bacterium (assembly GCA_964537205.1). Classification (GTDB taxonomy): domain Bacteria; phylum Bacteroidota; class Bacteroidia; order Bacteroidales; family Bacteroidaceae; genus Colivivens. The sequence continues at coordinate 4,530 of CAZHZH010000047.1, read as the reverse complement.
TAAAGAGTGGGGCCGGTCCTTACGACATTATTTTTGCCGACCCCCCATATACACTCGAAAACCTTGCTGACATTCCAAGCCTCATATTCTCACCAGGCTCACGCCTGCTAACCGACGACGGACTGTTCATACTCGAACACGGCAAAAACTACGACTTCTCTGGTAACCCTCATTTCATAGACCACCGCAACTACGGATCCGTCAACTTCAGTTTCTTCCAGCCATAGTGACGAGCATCAAAATAAGTCTCTTCGTAGGCTGAATAGGTATCTTATGCCCCGAAACGCACAACCTTACACATCTTACACCTTGCAGACCTTGCATTAAGCGGTTGATTGGCTCAAAAGAATTCATAAACAATAAGCTGCGCTATTGCCTGTGCCTCGAATACATATTCGCCTGGAAGCAAGCTGCGGTATCCAACTGAAAATAAGGTACCGTTGTTGATTTCATCACTGTGTTGCCACCTGCTGTCGGAGCCAGGTATTGATAATTGCAGATGATGACAACGAATAGTTTCCTTTTTATGATTGCCAAGTGCAGAATAATTCCTATCTTTGTGGTCGATAACTATTGTTGAACCCTTTAATACTTGAGTTAAGAAACAGACAGTATACTACGGACAGAAACTATTGGGGCATGGTGCATGGCACTGATGCCAGAGCGTTATTCCCGCTCTGAAACATATTAATAAAAACTATTTGGCTCTTGTTCTCCCGTTTTCTAATACCGCCAATATTCATTCCACGAGAACAGGCAGATGGAAGTTCATGCATATAAGGCGTGAGCCACTCGTCGCTTGTTGTGGAAAAGGTCACTTGGCGGTAACCCGAAAATGGAACGGCATTCGAGTGGTTACACGCCTTTTTATGTGAAGAAACCATAAACGTATATAATATTGAAGAAATGAAAGCAACGAAATTAATTGCGACATTGATGCTTATGCTTGCATCAGTATCAGAGATTGGTGCACAAGGTATAAAAGTATATTTGAAAGACGGCACAGTCAAAGACTTTTCTTATTTGGAGTTGGACAGTATCATTGGATATGAGTCGAATAAGGCAAAAGTTTATTACGTAGACCTTGGCTTGAGCGTGAAGTGGGCAACGTGCAATCTCGGTGCTTCAAGCCCAGAGGAGTACGGCAACTACTATGCTTGGGGAGAGATTAAACCACGCACCGGCGGTTCATGGAACTACACGTGGTCAACCTCTCCTTATTGCCAAGATGCATTGGGAGATTCATGGAGTAAATATAACGACACAGATGGAAAGACGGTTCTTGACCCTGAAGATGATGCGGCCATAGTAGCTCTTGGTTCTCCTTGGCGCCTACCGACTATTGACGAGATACAGGAGCTAATAGATAAATGCACATGGACTTGGACTACAATGAGTGGCAAGAACGGTTACGAGGTAGTCGGTCCTAATGGTAATTCCATATTCCTACCTGCTGCGGGCTATCGCTACGGAACGAGTCTCTTTGATGCAGGAACGGATGGCTTCTATTGGTCGAGTTCGCTCTTTGCTTCGGAACCATACGCCGCCTACTACTTGTGCTTCTATTCGGTCAATTACGAATGGGACGGCTACTTCCGCAGTCATGGTCAAAGTGTCCGTCCTGTCCGCCCATGAACTTGTCATACCCTTCTTCTCGGGAGGAGGCGGTACAGCTTAAAACAACCAATATAATGATTAAAAGTTGCGCCCGACACGAATTAAGGGTATAATGTATGAAGGGATTTTTATTTGTTTGCATGATGTCACTGACAGGAATGTGTGCTAATGCAATAGAAGCAGAATTAGTTCCGTCTGACATCAAGTACCTTACGTTGTGGGGCAATGATAGCTCTGCCACGTCCATACCGTTGGATGAACATCCGGTACTGACGTATGACATGGAAAATGACGTAATCACATGCAAGACATCAAGCAAGGAAATTACATTCTCCTTGTCGATAATTCACAAATATACGTTGGAAGCAGATGAACAGTCAAGCACGGCCATTCGGTTCTTGCGCAAGGATGATAACGGAACAATGCAAGTATCAGACAACGGCCTGTCGTTCGGAGGCTTTTGTCCTAATGCTGCCATATCTGTTTATACAGTAGACGGAAAGTTGGTGGCAAACAGACGTGCGGACACTCAGGGACATTCCTCAATTTCCATGTCAGGTTGGACAAAAGGAGTTTATATAATCAAAGCGGGAAACATAACATATAAAATATTGAAGAAATGAAAGCAGCGAAAATAATAACGGTATTAATGCTTACATTTGCATCAGCTTTGGAGATTGATGCGCAAGGTGTGAAAGTGTATTTGAATGACGGCACAATCAGGAATAATTCCTACTTGAATATTGATAGTATCGTGGCGTATGAGTCAAGTAGGACTAATATTGATGACAATTTGTCTCAGGTTTTAGATTATGTAACAGGTGCGTATACAAACTTTTATTGTGGAGGAGAAAATATGAAATCCCATGACGATTTCGGTTTTCCTGCTATTAAACTGATGTCAGACTTGTGGTGTGAAGATGTAGCATATCACAGAGATTCTCATTATTTCTGTTATGACTATCAACTTGACAATAGGTTGGGTAACTACCGTCGTACATCAAGCACTTGGAATCAGTTGTATAGCGTAATAGACAGCACAAACATAGTTATTGCAATGTTGAAAGTAGCTGAAGGCGAAAAACCGAGCAGCAAAAAGGCTAAAATCATGTTGGGAGAAGCTTATTCCCTGCGTGCTTATTGCTATTTCTGGCTAATCAACCTGTGGCAACATCCTTACAGTGTGGCGGCCGACAGGCCTGGTGTGCCATTGAAGACGGATGAGGCTGACCGTCAGGAGCGTGTGAGCGTCAAAGAAATATACGCTCAGATACTGTCTGATATTCAGATGGGGTATGATTGTTTGCAGGGCGAAGGTTTTCACTACGGAAAGATTGGTATGTCCGAATATGCCGCCGCCGCCATCTACGCCAATGTCCTGATGTTTACGGGCGACTATGAGAATGCGGCAAAATATGCGAAGATAGCCGCAGAAAGCGCATCTTTGAATTCAAATAGTGATATGTTGGGCGGGTTCAATTCACTGAGTATGCCAGAAGTAATCTGGGGCTACAATGTTACATCAGAAACAACGGGATATTTTGCTTCACTGTTCTCTCACATAGACTCATACATGCCTGGTTATGCCGGAATAGGCTATCATAAACTTATAGCTTCCGACCTATATAACAAAATTGCAGCCAATGACATTCGCAAACAGTGGTTTGGTTATAATGAAAGTTATAATTTGCAAGGGAATGACTTTGGATATGAGGAAGAAAACGGACTGTTGCCGTACGTTCAGAACAAGTTCAGAGACTCCTACCTGACAGGAACCGGCGACCCATTTACCTCTGCCATGATTTACTTCCGAAGTGGCGAAATGTATTTCGTAGCTGCTGAGGCTTATTATTTGGCTGGTAGGGAACAGTTGGCAAGAGAAATGCTGAACACTGTCATGGCTACCCGCATACCAGGCTATTCGTGCAATAAAAGCGGTGAGGAGTTATATGACGAAATCTGTTTACAAAAACGTATAGATACTTGGTTGGAAGGAGACCGCTTGTTTGATGCAAAACGCCGTGGTGAAACCATTGATCGTTCTACAAGTACAAATCATGCGGCAGACCTTGTCAACTTCGACGCTGTTACGTATTCTGCACGTGACTATCGTATGATATTTCATATTCCTGCCAGTGAGATACAGAACAATCCGTTGATAACTGCGGATGATGACAACGAATAGTTTTCTTTTTATAATTAATCGACATTGTCTTACCCTAAAAAGTTGATTCGTAAAATCAGTAGTTATGTGGAAAAGCGAAAGTAAGAAACGGGTCAAGTATTGTTTGCATTCGTCACAAGAGTCGTGAAGGAATCCTCCGCGAATTGCGAGAGCAAGGCAATAACGTTCGCTATTAGCAAATGTGACAACTCACACAATCGCATTCTCTCAGAATAGATTGTGTGAGTTTTTTTATTTTCTTGGTAAATATGTTCTTATGTTGACAAAAACTTAGTACCTTTGCAGCATCCTTTCCGAAAGGTGGACGCTTTAGTGGAAGCCCGAAGGATGGGGCATATATGGGAAAGCGTTTACTAACGCTTGTTCTTGACGATTGGAAATCTTGCAACCTTTCAATTGCCGTCATAGAACAAAGCAACAGTAGATGCCTTGTAGATGTGTATACATCTGCCTATAAGCGTATGCCATTATTGTATAATGGTATAGGGTATGGGTGTATAGTATATCATATCGGCGTGGGCTTCTGCGTTGCTCGTTCTGACGGCAATGGGCAATGCAAGAGCCTCCAATCGTGGGACGGGCAACAGTACAGCGACCCACGCTTTTTTCGTATAAAGTAAACTTAAGTTCAAAATTGTATTCATTGCAATGGGTCGTTGCATGATTTTTTAGACAAGAAAATCTTATGAATGACCTTACATTCCTTGTAAGTTGGGGAAATAACAAAG
>CAZHZH010000046.1:0-21323 GCA_964537205.1 uncultured Bacteroidaceae bacterium | reverse complement strand
AAGCAACAAAGAAAACTTTCAAAAGAGAATGAACAACTGACTAAGCAACGCGACGAACTTCTACCATTACTAATGAACGGACAAATAAAGATCAAATAAAAATGTCACGTATTCTCTATAAGTATTTAGATATAGAAGGTGCAAAGTGCATGATTGGGAATCGGAATCTACAATTCACTAATGCGTCTCAAATGAACGATCCTTTCGATTGTCACCCAAAATTAATTGACTACTCAAACGTTCCTGCTGACAAGCTCCACGGATGGATTCCAAAAGAATGGCTGATAACTGCAGATGAAAACAACGCTCTTAATTTGCGCGATGAAACATGGCTGTGCAGCTTGTCTAAGGTATGTGATTCATTACTCATGTGGAGCCATTATTGCTATAATCACAAAGGTATTTGTATAGGACTTGACATTGACAGAGTGATGGAATCTGTACCGCCAATGTTTGGCGAATTATATTTAACGCCGATTATTTTAGAAGTTCAATATCAGGATATAATAGAGCGTCCAAATGCATATCATAGTACAGAAGATATTTTTACTTACCAATGGAGAACAAAAGCGAAGGAATGGGAGTATGAACAGGAGGTCAGATTAGTCATACCAAGACCTTCTGGTATATATGCTGCTCTGACTCCAGCGCAAATTAAACAAAATAAGGAAGAATGGGACTGGCGTGAGGTACATCAATATATGCCATTGAAAGCTGAATGTTTTGAATCGATATATTTTGGAGTAAAGATAGAACAAGCGGAGAAAGAAAAAATGATTCGATATGTTAGCACAAAACTAAATCCGCAAACTAAGTTATATCAAATGAATGTCGATGACGATGCTTTTAGATTAAAGCCTGTAATCATATGAATGGCCATGTATCGGTAAACTGAGTAAAAGTAAGAGTGGCATCAATCAAATGCCACTCTTACTTTTGTTCGTTCTCATGAGCATAATTATTGTAATTACCAAGGATTTGCTCAACGTGGATAACTTCGGGGCAAGAATCCCATGTCACGCCACCACCCATAAGATACCAGTCCTTGCGCTCTTTCGTCGGAACTTTCTTTAGAGATGGAAAAGAGGATACCGGCATTACTATAGAGCGTCCGTCTTGCAGGTCAACCTGAAACTTTCCTCTTTTAGGGAACGACACCTGTTTGATTCTGGGTGTTACATTCCAATATCCTTCAGTTTTATACATTACAACCTCCCTTACTTAATCTTTTTGATTTTTATTATTCTTATAGTTTTTCCTTCTTTAAAAGTGCTCCATTGCTTTAATAGGCTGTCCTTATATGTCTTAGTAATCTGCAAAACTTCCTTTGCTTGGGCATCAGTAAGGTCTCCTTTGTCTGCAATTTCCACATTAGGCTCAAGCCAAATCTTGCATAAATGCTCCGTCCTCTTTTGACCAACATGAACATGTGCCCGGTTCTCGTAGTAATCGGTGTTCCAGAACAGGAATTGCCAGATTACTTTAGCGGTAATGTACAGCAATATCTTTGGCATGTTACTTTTTTGCAAAGATACATATTATCCTTGATATTGACAAGCATTGTTTAAGAAAACTTCATTTATTAAGCCTCTAAATTATCATTTATCGGTGGAGAGCATGAGTAATATGAACGGACTGTCGGGAGATGTAAGGCGAGGATGTCGTTTGGACTACTAATTAATTGTAGGCAAAATAAAGCAATTGGGAAAGGAATTTTCTAAGAAATGCTCTATGAATGTTGCTTTTCTGTGGCGAATGACTTATTTTTGTGAATTGAAAGGTCTTGATTGAATGAATTATGATAAGGCAGACATTGCGTTTTTTTGACTATGATGTGGCTCTCGCTTATTATGAAGGGCTGATTGACGGTATGCGGCAGGCTCCTGTAAGTCATGACGGGTTGCGTGTTATTGCCAAGCCGATGTTGATTCTCTCTATCATTAAGGGGGTGGGGGATGGCACTTTCAGAAACAACCGCTTTGACTATGACACCCTTAACGCCATCTATGAGCCTCTTTTCCGTAAATATTTTGTAAGCGGCAGGCAGGAGCATTTGACTCTTCTGTGTTATCCGTTCTATTTTTTGCAGACTGACAGTTTCTGGCATCTTTCTTGGAAGTCGGGGCATGCCTTGAGTACTCAGTCGCCATCAGTGGCATGGCTGAGGCGCAATGTAGATTATGCGTTCGTCGATATGGAGATGTGGTATTTGATTTCCGATGAACGTTTTGCTTCCCGTCTGAAGGAGTATGTCATCAATAACAAGGTACTTCAGACTTTAAAGAGCATGGATGTTGCCGCCGAGCCAAGGAACCGGTTTGGTTTTGACTTCCTTGCATCGCTCTTGATGGTGATATAAAACTGATATGAGGTGCGATAGTCATTCCACACCTCATATCGATGGTTCTATTTTATATTCGCCCTGATTTTAGTGAGGTATGCTTGCATGTGTTCCTCGTCCTTGTTGTCGATGATTTCAATGAGTTCCTTCATCTCGGCGCGAATCTTAGCCACTTGGTCTTTGGTGTATGGATTGAAGAGAATCTCACGCAAGAGTGTGTCATCCTCGCTGAGTACTCCTTTCGCTATTTGCATGTGCCGCTTGAATGTTGTTCCAGGCGCGTCCTGGTGCTTCATGACGGCGGCGAAGGCGAATGTGGAGATGAATGGTATGGAGAGGGAATATGCCACGGTGCGGTCGTGCTCGTCAAAGGTGTATTCGCATATATGGAGATGGAGCGAACTGTAGATTTCCTTGAAGAAACAACGTCCCATGAAGTCTCCCTCGTTGATGATGATGGCGTTCTCGTTGGATAGTTGTCCGAGATTTGCGAACGTGGGGCCGAACATAGGGTGGGTGCTGACATAGCGCATCCCGGTTTTCTCATAGTACTCCTTGAATCCGTTTTTGACGGAGCTGATGTCCGACAGTATGCACGTGCTTGGAATATGCGGAATGACTTGGTCAAACACTTGAAGGGTGTATTTTAGAGCTACGGCGTTGATAAGCAGTTCTGGTTCGAAACCGTCGATTTCGTCCATTGATGTGAACCGTTGGCAGTTGTAGGTGAAGCGCAGGCGTTTTGGGTCGATGTCGTAAACACCCACTTCGTGGTCAAAGCTTAGGAGGTCGGTGAAGAAAGAACCCATTTTTCCTGCTCCGAGTATCAGTATTTTCATAATTTCCTATAATTGAAGTGAATTATGGTTATTGATTTATCACCTCTATCTGTTGGCGGACAGATTCCTCGTGGATTGACTCGAAGATTTGTTTCACACAGTCGGCTCCGATGCCGAGCAGTGAGCCTTGCGCTCCGCGTTTTTCGAGTATCTCGTTGTAGCGACTTGTCTGCACTACTGTCATTCCGTGCTCCTTTTTGTACTGTCCGATTTCCCTGCTTATGCGCATGCGCTTGGCGATGTTGTCTATGATAGCGTCATCGATTTCGTCGATTTGCTTGCGCAGGGCGACGATGTTCTCTGTGGTTACCACTTGGTCGCGAACCACCAGAATGCTTAGGATGTAGTCGAGAATGTCCGGGGTCACTTGCTGTTTGGCATCGCTCCATGCCTCGTCGGGGTTGCAATGGCTCTCGACGATAAGTCCGTCCATGCCCATGTCCATCGCCTGTTGGCAAAGTGGTGCGATGAGGTCGCGTCGTCCTCCTATATGGCTTGGGTCGCAACAAATAGGTATGTTAGGGTAGCGGCGATGTAGTTCGATCGGTATTTGCCACATAGGCAGGTTGCGGTATATCTTCTTGTCGTAGCTTGAGAATCCGCGGTGTATGGCTCCAAGCCGGCGCAGTCCTGCGCCGTATATGCGTTCGAATGCTCCGATCCACAGTTCAAGGTCGGGATTCACAGGATTCTTTATCAATACTGGTATGTCAACACCTTTGAGGGAGTCCGCCAGTGCTTGTACCGCAAACGGGTTGGCTGTCGTGCGCGCTCCTATCCATAAGATGTCGATACCATACTTCAAGGCAAGTTCCACATGTTCGGGTGTGGCTACCTCGGTTGCTGTGAGCATGCCGGTTTCTTCCTTGACTTCTTTCATCCATGGCAGGGCTTTCTCGCCGTTTCCTTCGAAGCCTCCTGGTTTGGTGCGTGGTTTCCATACCCCTGCACGGAACATGTGGCATCCTTTTTTTGCGAGGTCTCTTGCTGTTGTCATCACTTGCTCCTCAGTTTCCGCGGAGCATGGGCCGGCAATCACGAACGGACGTGGATTGTCGCTTGGAAAATTCAGTGGTTGTAGTTCAAATTCCATATTGTATTTTTATTTTATGTAGTTCCTTATGTGTCTAAGTGCCTTAGGTACTCTGGGTGGTGAGTATGGTGCGACATCTTTGATGTCGGCATGGCGGTATTCTGCTTTCTTTTATTATAAAGTTGATATGTTTTTGATTCTGGTGAGAGCCTCACGCATCTGCTCGTCCTTGGCGCAAAGTGAGATTCGTATGTACCTTTTTCCATTCGACCCGAATATGAATCCGGGTGTTATGAACACCCTGCCTTCGTGCAGTACTTTCTCGGTGAGCTCCTCCACGTCGTTGTATTTGTCTGGAATCTTGCCCCAAAGGAACAATCCTTGCTGTCGTGGGTCAAACGTGCATCCTAATGCCGTCATTATTTCCTCTGCAAGTTTCCTGCGGCTCTCGTAAGTCTTGATGTTGGCGTTCTCATGCCATTCGTCGGAATTGTCGTAAGCGCGTGCGGCCGCAAGTTGCATAGGACGGAACGTTCCGGAGTCGATGTTTGACTTTATTTTGAGTATCCATCCGATGAAGGTGGCGTTTGTCGCGATCATGCCAATGCGCCATCCTGGCATGTTGTGGCTTTTCGACATGGAGTTGAACTCGATGCAGCATTCTTTGGAACCTGGTACTTGCAGTATGCTCAGGTGTTCTTCTTTGTTGAGTATGAATGAGTATGGATTGTCATTGACCACTATGATATGGTGCCTGCGCGCGAAATCGACCAGCTGTTCATATAGTTGGCGTGTGGCGCGTCCGCCTGTAGGCATGTTCGGATAGTTGGTCCACATGAGTTTCACTCCGCTCAGATCCATGGAGTCGAGTTCATTGAAATCGGGCTGCCATCCGTTAGACTCATAAAGGTTGTAGTTTATGATTTGTTGTCCTAATATCTTGCTAAGCGACGTGTATGTGGGATAGCCGGGATTAGGAACAAGAACCTTATCGCCAGGATTGCAAAGTGCAAGGGTGACATGCAAGATGCCTTCTTTGCTACCGATTAGCGGCTGTATTTCCGTTGCAGGGTCAAGGTCGACATCGTACCAACGTTTGTAGAACCTTGCCATTGCCTGTCTCAGCTCCGGAATACCGATAGTGGGTTGATAACCATGAGCGTCGGGTTTCTTGGCATTCTCGCAAAGAGTGTCAATGGTCTCTTTTGACGGCGGCATGTCAGGGCTTCCGATGGCAAGGCTTATGATGTCTTTCCCTTCCGCGTTTAATTTTGCTACTTCTTTTAATTTGCGGCTGAAATAGTACTCGCTTATGGTTCCTATTCTGTCGGCTGGCTGGTAAGCCATATTAGATTGTTGATTTTCCATCTTCGTATTCGCCTAAAATTGTTAGATTTGTAGTTAAAGGGCGCATCGCCTTTATTGATTGGCGATAGCGTACATAATTGTCGAATGTCAGGTCGACGTAGAACATGTATTCCCATTCTCTGCCGATGATGGGAAGCGACTGTATCTTTGTGAGGTTGATTTTATAGAAAGAGAAAATTGAGAGGACTTGTGACAGTTGTCCTTCCTGGTCTGCGAGAGTGAACACGATGCTTGACTTGTTCTTTTTGTTATTGGCTCCGATTTCATCAGCCAATTGGGGGTTGCAGATAACAAGAAAGCGGGTGAAATTGTGCTTGTTTGTCTCGATGCTTTCTTCAAGGATTTTCATGTTGTAGAGTGGGGCGGCGAATTTGGAGCAGATGGCTGCATGACCATGTAGCTGTTGCTCGCTTATCATCTTTGCAGACCCTGCGGTATCGTCGGTTTCCACGATTTTGAATTTAGGATGCCGTTTCAGAAACTCGCGACATTGCATCAGTGCGACGGGGTGTGAGTTCACTTCAGTTATGTCGTTCCAGTCTTCGTCGGGCAGGCACATTATCGAATGCGATATTCTTAGTTTGTGTTCCCCTATGATTTTCATGCCACTGTCGCGAAGCAGTTCGTAGTTGTGCAGCAGGCTTCCCGCTATCGTGTTCTCGATTGCAAGCAGAGCGATGGTGGTCTTGTCTTTCTTAAGTGTGTCGAACACATCCTCGAATGTATTGCAGCATATCAGCTGAATGTCTTCACCTTCGAAATACTTGTGGCTTGCCACGTCGTGGAATGATCCGATTTCTCCTTGAATTGCGACTTTCTTCATTGTCTTCTATTCATTTTGATACCAAAAAAAATCCCGCTCGTTTTTGAGCGGGACCTTGTTTCATTTTATGTTCTTTGTTTTCTTTGCCATACACATATATGATTACCCGCTCTTACTTGGTCATAAAGTAAAAGTAAAAGTAAAAATATGTAGCAAAAGAACTTCTCATTGTCTGTTTTGTTTTTACGTTGCAAATTTATGCCTATTTATTGACTTGACCAAATATTTGACGATAAAAAGTGACTTTTACGTGCAAACTTATGGCTTTGGCCCTCGTTTTTACTCTTTACGTGGCTTCATGTAGCATATTTTGCATACAATGCTGAGCGTGTCTACTCTTTCGCATCAGGTGGTGTGGTCGTCACTTTTGCCTCTATCAGCGTTACTGGACCGCATAGTCCGGACTGCATAGGCTCCCACTTGTCGTAGAGTGTAGTATTATAATTAATATCCACCACGTTAATCTCATTGAACTTTCTCCATACGACTCCGTCGCGGTCGAGTTTGCTTATGCGGTTCGCACCGAGGTTGGTGACTTCTATGGCAATTTTGTTTTTGCCTTTTCTCATGTAGTCGGTGATGTCAACACGATAGGGGACTGCGAACAGCGTGTCGACTGTTTGGCCGTTTACTCTTACCCTTGCCGTCTCACGGACATCTCCAAGGTCGAGTATGAAACGGACCACAGAGTCTTGAACATCGTCTTTTAAGTTGTAGGTGGTGGAATATAGCCCAGTGGCCATTGTCTCGTTGAGTTTTTTCTTACCGAGCAGTGTCCACGAGCGTGGTTGTTCAAATCTGTATGATTTACTAATCTTCACAGGTGCGGACTCAACGAAGGTGAGTTTCCAGTTGGTCAACTCTGTGGCCTTCTCCTCTATATATAAATAAGGTGTAAGGTCGGAGTTGTCCTTGTCGCTGAGAACAAGTATGACAGATTCGCCTGACAGCAGTTGCATGCGTACTTTGGACAGTCTATCACTATTGTCGATTGCGGCATTATGTACTTCGCCGTTCATCGGATTGTAGAAAGTGGCGTATTTACGCTGTTTGCCAAGTGTTATCCATTCGTTAATGTCCTTTCCTTGCAGGTTGCTTATAAAGTACACATAGTCTTGCCCATTGGCGCGACGTATGCAACTGAGTCCTTGCTGTATGCGCATGTATTCAGGTGCGATGTGCCGCCCGAGAACGGAATAGTCGGATGTCACGGTGCATATTGGGCGCAACTCATCCAAAACCTTGTTGTATTCGTCTTGTTGGTAGAGTCCTTGTAAGCCTGGCGCGCTTGTAGGCATGTTGCCATAGAACATGACTTTTGCTCCTTGGCGTGCGAGTGCAAGTAACTGGCGGAGTGTCTCCAACGGCATGAATCTAACATCGGGTACAAGTATGGCCTCGTAGTGGTTTGAGCCAGTGGTTGTAAGGGTCTTATGTCCGCCTTGCGTCGATATGCTTGTCTTTAGTATATAGCGGTCGGATATGTAGTCACAGTCGTAACCGGCATGTATAATGCCGTTTATTGATTCGATGAATTTTGGGGCGCGCTCAGCCATGCTGTGAATGTCGAATTGAACGAGCCGGCCATTCTGCTCGTAAATCATGTCGTAGAAGGGCAGGTATACGAGAATGTCGTTGTCGGGTTCGCCAAGTTGCATGAACGCCTGCGTACGTTCGATGTATTTACAAAAGGCGGGTGCGTCGCGCCACAGGCTGTTTGTAGGCGACATGTCAATTGTCGCATAGAACCGCCATCCAGGCCATGCCTCACTCTTGGGCGAGTAGCAGCTTCCGTGGAAGAATATGTGGTTGACGCCTGCTATCATCATTAGGTCAAAGTCTGGCTTGCATTGTGAGAATGACGTGCGAAAATGCTCTGTAAGCCAAGTGAAGGTCTCAGACGACGTGTATCGCTTCCCTGAAATATGAGCTCCCGACGATGCATACTTGAGCATTGACAGATCAGAGTAGTTTGGTTTGACAAACCCGGAATCGGTCCGTAGTCCTTTAATGTGGAAGTCGGTAAGTCCGAACCCTTCACATTCTGGAATATCCACTTCTGCGTAAAGGTCTATCAGGTTGGCGGGACTACCATGTGCCTGGCTGCGTGTGATAGCCCCATGTGAATGCGCCCACTGTGTCCATACGACCGTGAAGTTCTCGTATAACAAATCTGACAGTGTCTCGCGATAATCCGACATGACTCTTCGTTTGATGTCGTCACTGCTCGATGACGTTCCGAGGAAATCGTCCTTGTGGTCTTCGAGTGAATAGCCACGTCGCACTTTGAACTCTTCAAGCATCCGCGGTGTCCAGTCGGCCCTGTACACCTCGTAGGAATCATTGAAGAATGTGTGAGGGTAGGGGATGTTGTTTTCTCCAAATGCCTTGTCGAACGCGCTCAGGTAGCGCAATATGGATGTGCGGTCAAAATGGTCAACTACCAGCCCCTCACCGCCAGGCGCGGCGCGTTTCACTTTCTGAAGTGTGCGTCCTGTAGTCAGCTTGCCATTGACAACCTCTAATTTTGCCGCCGATTCGTTTTCTGTGATATTGGGACCACCGAAGGGCCATCCAGTACCAGTCGCCATGTCGATTTCTATGCCAAGCTTCTGTCCCAGCTCTTCTGTGATTCCAAGCATTTGCATCCACTTGGGTGAGAGATATTCTATGTTGTTGGCATCGTTGCCTTTGACACCGTATATTGGAGTTATTTCAACTCCGCCTATTCCGACCTTCGCATATTCAGTTAAGTTATACGCCAGTCCTGCCGAGTCTACAGCGCTGCCGAGCCACCACCAACGTGTAAAGGGTTTGGCTTCTGGCGGACACGGAATCCATTTGTATACTTGCTTGATATGTGTCTGGGCGGAAGCGCATATTGTTCCGCAGATTACTAATAATAGTGTGAGTAGCTGTTTCATTTATGTTTGTGTTGGTTAATTCCCATCAGGCTTTAGAGCCTCAAAGAAAGGAGAGTTGACCCAGTGGAATGTTGAATAGTCATCGGGTGTAGAGGGGTTGAACCCTTTGAAATCGGAAACGACGTGTGATGCAATAGGCAAATTGAGGTTTCGGATACCTTGCAGCACCATTTTCGCTATTTCGTAAGCTCCATAGGGGTTGAAGTGCGTATTGTCGGTCAGTGCCTTTGTCTGTCCGGGAAAGGTGTTTGCCGCATAATGCACCAGGGCTTTTTTGCTCCCATCCACACCCAATGTCTCGAAGAAGGTGCGTGTCATATCGTGCAACTCGATTACTTGCACACCCTCGCGTTGTGCCACCCATCGCATTGCATCAGGATAATCACCATGGGTCTCCTGTATTTTGCCCTCGCTGTTGAACGACCTTCGTTGTGTAGGCGTGACGAATATCGGAGTGATTCCCTTCGTCCTTGCTTCGTCAATAAAGTATTTCAAATTCGTCGCAAAGTTATAGTATGCGCCAGAGCCGGGACTCTTCTGTTTTTGGTCGTTGTGTCCGAACTCAATAAATATGTAGTCGCCTTCTTTCGCCAGTGACATGATTTTCTTCAAACGGTTCGCCCCGATGAATGAACTTGCGGTTTCTCCACTTTCCGCATAGTTTGCCACTGCTATTTTATCATCGAACCATCGTGTAATCATTTGTCCCCAACTTGCCCATGGCTCATAGTCCTGGTCCACCACGGTGGAATTGCCGCAAAGCCATAATGTGGTTACATCGTCGGCCGGCTCTATTTTGATTGAGGAACATGCCGGTGAGTCTCCGTTTATTTCAATTGTCAGTTTGTCGTCCCAATTGAGTTTGATCTTCTCTCGTTCTTTTATCTTGACACGTTCGTTCTCGCCAATAAGGGTGTTCCGTTTGTTTACTACGAAAGAATACTGTTTGAATTCCTTTTTCTTAGTCGGGCAGTTTTCAATGAAGAGCCGTCGTGATTCCGCGCGTACGGTGGTATTGCCTTCCTTATATTTTGACCCGAGTGTGACAGTCACGCGATAGTTACCATCAGGAAGTGCGATCGAGAAGAAGAACGGCTTGCCCTGGGCTGGGGGTGCGATGCGGGTCATATCGTATCCATATCCGACCTTGTCGTTGAACACGTCTGCGTCTGTGATTTTAATAGCGTCCTTGTCTTTGCCGTCAAACGAGAATGTTTGCGCTTGCACGATGTTGAACATGCAGCAAAGAATCAATGTCAAACAGTATTTCATAGTTGTTGCGTTTTTGTTAATCTCTGTCTTTAAGTACAGGAAACTTCTTACGGAAGGCGTTGAGCGTGTCCATGTCAAGCGTTCCGGTTATTGTCATCTCCTTGTTGTCTTCGCATTTTCCTATAACATGCCCGTAGGGGTCTATCAGTTGTGTTGAGCCGGGATAATCACAGTATGGATCTTTTCCAATGCGGTTTACGCCTGCGACGTAACATTGGTTTTCTATTGCCCTTGCTGTTAAGAGGCTGTCCCATGCGGCAATACGTGATGCAGGCCATGAGGCGACATATAGTATGCAGTCGTAATCTTCTTCGCTTCTGCTCCATTTGGGGAAACGTAAGTCATAGCACACAAGTAACAGAAAGCGTACGCCCCTCCAATCCACCACAACCCGCCGGCTGCCTGCTGAATATCGGAGATTTTCACCTCCGTAAGTGAACAGGTGGTGCTTGTCGTAGTAGGAAATACTATTGACACCCTTGTCTTGCGGTTTTACAAAGTAGAAGCGGTTGCGGAAACTCCCGTCTTCGTCGTCTCTTACCGCGATGCTTCCGGCAATAGCCGCTTTGAGTGTGTTGGCTGTGCGTTGCATCCATTGCAAACTATCTCCGTTGTCACTTTCAGCAATAGAGTTGGGAGTTGTGTCGAATCCTGTACTCCACATTTCAGGAAGCACGTATAAGTCGCTCTTAGGTGCGTCAAGGACGGCTCTCTCTATATGAGTGACGTTTGATTTAGGGTCAGCCCATGTTATATCTGTCTGTACTAATGTTATCTTCATATTATGTGGTTTTACATCAGTGAGTCAAAATTGAAGTCGGCTTTCAGCCTGTATGCAAGTCCGGTCATTACGGCGACCAATTCTTCTTTTTGATTTGTTATGTGAATGTCGCAATACGGCAGCTTGTGGTGGTCGAATGTCTCCTTGCATTCAGCTACAAGGTGGTCGCCGAGTTGTGCGGACTTGAGGAATGTAATTGTATTTGAAATACCGAGAGTTAGAATCCCCCTGCTGTTAGCAACGCCTGCAAAAGCCAGATCCGCCAACGTGTACATCACTCCGCCTTGACAAACTCCGGCACCATTGATATGGCTTTCGTTTACTGTCAGTTCGGCTTTAGCAAAGCCCTCGCGGATTTCCGTGAGCCGCGCCCCTATGCTTTTGGCGAACTTGTCACCATTGTTCAGGTTGTCTATTAATGTCATGATTGTTCTGCCAATGATTTTAGTCTTTCTTCCGTTATGAAGTTCAGCCTGTTCAGATTTATAATCTCACGGGTCCTTTCAGTGTCGTTCGTGCGGAAAATCAATATTCCCTTGCCATTTACCAAGAATGAATACAAGTAGTTGATGTTGATATCGGCCTTGGCAAATATCTGCATTACAGATGCCGCCTGGCCTGGAGTGTTGTTGAGTTCGATTGCGAACACGTCGCTTAGTGTGACACTGAGTCCTTTCTCTTTCAAAAGGTGATACGCTTTGTCCGGGTCGCTGCATATAATGCGGTAGATGCCAAAGTCGACCGTATCACTAATTGTTGAAGCAATTATTTGTATGTTGGCTTGTTTCAATACTTCAAGAACCGTCAGCATAGTGCCTCGCTTGTTCTCAATGAAGAGTGATAATTGATTTATTGTCATAGTGATGGATATTTTTATTGATAAACTTTACGGTTGTCGACCACTCTCTTGGCTTTGCCCTCGCTTACGGGCAGGCTGCCTTTAGGAACTAATTTGACATGCGGTGTGAGAAGGATCTCGTCTTTCAATGCGCGTGTAATGTCTTTAGTCAGTTTCTGCAGGCGTGCGTAATCATCTGTGAACATTTCCGCGATTTCGACTTCCACGGTCATGTTGTCGTTGTCCTCGTCTGTAGTAAGGGTGATGAGATAGTTGCTGCCAAGCTCCTTGAATTGCATGAGGATCTTTTCGACTTGAATAGGGAAGATATTGACTCCGCGCAGTACGATCATATCGTCTGAGCGTCCACGCATCCGGTCGAGCCTTACGTGATTGCGTCCACATGGGCATGTATGTCCCAGTACCCTTGTAAGGTCGCGTGTACGATAGCGGAGCAACGGCATAGCCTCGCGGTTGAGTGTAGTGAGAACGAGCTCTCCTATTTCTCCGTCGGGCAGAGGTTCAAGAGTCTCTGGATCTACAATTTCAACTATGTAGTAGTCTTCCCAAAAGTGCATACCATTTTGTTCCTTACATTCGAAACCTACTCCGGGACCGCACATTTCACTCATTCCGAATGAGTTGTATGCCTTCACCCCGAGCATGTATTCTATTCTCTTGCGTTGCTCCTCGCTGTGCGGCTCGGCTCCGATGGCAAGTACTTTTAGTTTTGTATCCTTCCGTGGATCCACACCGATTTCTTTCATCACCTCGTAGAGTCGTGTTACATACGACGGCACGGCGTGGACAGCGGTCGTACCGAAGTCGGTAAAGAATTTGATTTGACGTAGTGAGTTGCCTGCGGCGGCGGGAATGGTCAATGCCCCAAGGCGTTCCGCCCCGTATTGGAAACCGAGTCCTCCGGTGAACATGCCGTAACCTGAAGAGTTCTGAAATACGTCATCAGGTCGCAGTCCGACCATCCAAAGACAGCGTGCGACTGCGTTTGCCCATTCGTCAAGGTCTTTTTGCGTGTGCAAGATGACGGTGGGGTTGCCCGTGGTTCCCGATGACGAATGCAGACGCACACACTGACGTAGCGGTACGCTTGCCATGCCAAAAGGATAAGTGTCGCGTAAGTCTTGTTTTGTAGTAAAAGGTATTTTACGCAGATCTTCAAGCGTCTGTATGTCTTCTGGCTTAAGTCCTATGTCTTCGAAACGCTTTTTGTAGAACTTGCTGTTCATGCAATGTCTCACGGTAGCTTGCAACCGCTGCAGTTGAAGCTTCTTTATATCCTCACGAGACATTGTCTCATATTGTGGATGCAGGTAAGGGGATTTGTCGTCCATCGTCAATTTATTTGTGGTCGTGGTTGAATTGTTCCATCCGTTCATCGAGAACATCATACAGGTCGTCGCGCATACGGCTTGTACATGCTCTTACTCCTGGTTCAAGTGATCCGGTTGTATCGAGGTTGATGCTCGATACTCCGTAGTATATTAATTCTTTTGCAAGTTCGCCTCCCGACAAGCCGGGGTAGGAGAGTGAGAAGAAGAAGCCGTCGCCTATTTCTTCTGTAACGTCTCTTGGGTATGTGATTGTGAAACCATGCTTCAAGAATATCTGCTTCATCTTCTTGGCTCTGACCGCGTATTCCTTGGTGTCTTCCACGAAATTGATCTTGCCTTCGCATGAGAGTCGAAGCATTTCCGCATAGCCGTATTGTGTGGTTGCAGTACAACCACTTGTAATCATGTATTGTATGCTTGCGATGAATGTAGGACCAAACACTCCGGTATCATGGTAGCGTTCGGCAAGGGCGGGAAATTGGCGGTCAAACAGTTTGTCGGAAATGCAGGCAAGTGCCATGCGCTGACCTGCGTATGAGAAGATTTTACTACTACTGAGCATTATGAAATAATTATCAGTGTAGCGCGCCACAGTCCTGACGTATGGAGGTTGGTATGGGTGTGAGAGGTCTCTGCGATTGTCCATTGCGAAATACGCAAGGTCTTCCATCACAATTACATCGTGCTTGGTTGCAAGTTCGCCAATCGCCTTCAACTCGTCCTCTTCCAGACTGATCCATGCGGGGTTGTTTGGGTTTGAGTAAATTATCGCGGCTATGTCATCGTCCTTCAGTTCCTCCTCCAGTTTCGCCTTGAGCTTGTCGCCGCGATAGCTGTAAATGTCAAATTCCTTCCAACTGATGCCGAGTATGCGAAGTTGTGATTTCTGGATTGGAAATCCAGGGTCGATAAACAGAACTTTGTCTTTCGTCGTGTCTCTTTGGCAGCAGGCGATAAATCCTCCGAAAGATCCCGCTACGCTTCCTACCGTCGGAATGCATGCGCGCGGACTTATGTCAATGTTGATGAATGCCTTGACAAACTCGCTTGCGGCTTCTTTCAGTTCCGGTATGCCTGCCGCAGCCGGATATTGCGATCCTATGCCGCTGTCAAGGGCGCGCTTTTCAGCCTCTACACCATATTTGTTTATAGGCAGCCCTGGTGAGCCTTGGTCCATTCTGATGAAAGGTATTCCAGTCTTCTTTTCCAAGTATTGTGCAACCAATAGAGTCTCTCCGATGGTGGCGTGGCTGAGGTCTGCCACATTATTTTCTTTTACAGCCTCTGCAACCAAATCTTCGCTGAATATTCTCATTAGTTTTGGAATTTTCGTTTGTCGTTTACGTGTTTTGCCTTTCCTATCGACCTTTGTATGGTACCTGGAGGCAATATGTGGATGTTTGGCTTGATGCCAACCAAGCTGACGATTCTGTCGTAGAGAGGCTTGATGAAAGGCATCTGCTTTGCCGGGTTAGGGGAAAAGTACTCTTCACGGAGTTCCACGTCGAGGTCGAACATATCTTCGTTGTCCTTGCGGTCAATGGTAATAAAGTATTGCGGGGAGAATACAGGGAACTCTGTGAGTACCGTTTCGATCTGTGAAGGGAATACATTGACTCCGCGCACGATGAGCATGTCATCTGAGCGTCCGAGAATACGATCCATGCGCACCGCTGTACGTCCGCACTTGCATGGTTCGTAGATAAGTCGCGTGAGGTCACGGGTGCGGTATCTAAGAATAGGCATTGCTTCTTTGCAGAGGGTTGTGAATACCAGTTCCCCAAATTCTCCTGGTTCGCATGGTTCGAGAGTGTCTGGATTGATGATCTCTGGGAACCACATGTCTTCCCAAAGGTGTGTGCCGTCTTGGCATTCGCATTCACCGCCAACACCCGGACCAGACATCTCCGTCAATCCATATATGTCGTAAGCTTTGATGCCGAGCTTTTCCTGTAGTTCCTTCCGCATTCCCTCAGTCCATGGCTCAGCTCCAAAAAAGCCTGCCCGCAGCTTCAGGTTTTGTAGATGAACCTTGTCGCTCTTTTCTATGCATTCAGCCAAATGGAGTGCATAGGAAGGGGTGCAGCAAAGAACTGCAGACCCAAAGTCCTGCATAAGCATTATTTGTTTTTCAGAGTTGCCTGCCGATGTTGGCAATTGGACGGCTCCAAGCCGTTTTGCCGCATCGTGGGCTCCAAGTCCGCCTGTAAACAATCCGTAGCCGTATGATACCTGGACTATGTCGCCTGGTCCAGTGCCGCCTGCGGCCAACACTCTTGCCGCGCCTTCAGCCCAACATTCAAGGTCTTTGTCTGTATAAGTAGCCACTACAGGTTTTCCTGTGGTACCCGAAGAGGCGTGTATTCTGCGTACTTCGGTCATCGGAACCGCTTGCAGTCCAAAGGGGTATTCATCACGCAAGTCGTGCTTTGTAGTGAATGGTAATTTTGATATGTCTTTTATACTTTTGATGTCTTCGGGCTTCACACCGCGGGCATCCATCTTTTTCCTGTAGAAAGGTACTTTCTCATAGCATGTTTTGACAGTTTGTTGGAGGCGCTCTGTTTGAAGCTTTGTCATGTCCTCACGTGACATGCACTCCATCTTTGGGTTTAAAATCATTATAGTGTTTTGTTTTTGTATAGTTATCAGTACTTATTATATTAATATGGTATGTGATCATTTGTTTGCCGCAACTCCGGCGTCAAATGCCTTGAGGTTTGATTTGACCACGTTCTCGCCCTTGCGTGCGAATATCACGGCGATAGCTGACCTGAGCTGTTCTACTGAAAGGATCTCAATGTATGGCGCAGCCATTCCAAGTAATACCATGTTCGCTCCGCGTATGTTTCCTGCTTCTTTTGCCACGTCGTCGATATTCAGTCTCACCACTTTGGGCATTGAGTCGAGTTCGGCTGTCAGAGCGTCTATGTCCGGGTAGTTGGGTATGTTGATAAATGGCTTGCTGCTTGTTACGATCGTTCCATCCTTTGCGAGGTATGGCAGATAGCGCAAGGCTTCCATCGGCTCCATGCTTATTATGACATCTGCCTTGCCTAACGGGATGAGATCTGAATAAATCGGACATGTCGAAAGCCGCAAGTTGCTTTGAACGTCTCCACCTCGTTGGCTCATACCGTGTACTTCGGCCTGCTTCAGATAAATGTCTGCTTCTGTCGCCGCCTCGCCTATGATTGTCGCGATTGAAAGGATTCCCTGTCCTCCAACACCGCACAAAATTATGTCTTTCTTCATTTCTTTCCCTCCTTCGCTTTTTTTGCCGCTTCACGGGCGTGACGGGCAAGTGTTTGTATGCACTCACGGCGCGGTATTATTACTGACACTCCGTCGTATTCAATTTCCTCTTTTATTATTTGCGTAATCTCTGGCATGTTTTTGGGCAGCGGAACCACTACCCGCACATGTTCAGGGGCGACTCCGATAGCCTTACAGATAGCTTCATACTTGTATGTGCCTGCACTGTCTTGACCTCCTGTCATGCCTGTCGTCAGGTTGTCGCTTATGATGACCACTATATTGCTTTTGTCATTAACGGCGTCGAGTAAGCCTGTCATACCGCTATGTGTGAATGTTGAGTCGCCAATGACCGCGATAGAAGGATATAGTCCGGCATCGGCCGCACCTTTTGCCATTGTTATACTTGCACCCATGTCTACGCAGCTCGAAAGTGATACAAATGGAGGCAGGGCTCCCAATGTATAACAACCTATATCTCCAAAGACACGGTGAGTGGGGTATTCTTCAAGTACTTTGTTCAGCGCGGTGTATACATCACGATGTCCGCAACCCTGGCACAACTGTGGCGGTCTGCCTGCCAAGTTCTTAGCATTATTAAATACGGCTCCGGCATCCTTTCCCAATGCTTTGGCGACACTGTCGGGCGTGAGTTCGCCCGTACGGGGTAAATCGCCTGTAAGCCTGCCTTTGATTGTGTAGTCCGCTCCAAGTATTCCCGCTGTCAATTCCTCCACAACAGGCTGTCCGTCTTCGACTACGAGTATTGACTCGCACGATTTTGCAAAGTCTTTTATCGTTTGCTTGGGAAGTGGGTATTGTGAGATTTTCAGTATGGCTTGCTTCTCCATATCACCATCCAATGCTTCCATCACATAGTTGTATGCTATGCCGCAGGCGATGATTCCTTGTTTTGTAGTGGTTCCTTGCCGCTTGTTGTAAATTGATTCCTCGGAAGAATTGAGCATCAATGGCTGTTTGTCGATTAGTTCTATGTATTTCCTGCGGGCTATTCCCGGCAGTAGCACCCATTTGTCTTCAGATACGTTAAGGGAATTCTCTTGGATTGCGTCACCGACTTCTACCGCTGCGCGTGAGTGGGCAAGCCGTGTTACAAGACGGAGCATGACGGGTACTTTCAGTCGTTCTGACATATTGAATGCGTCCGCCATCATGTTGTATGCTTCCTGTTGGTTGCTCGGCTCGAATGCTGGTATCATGGCAAATTTCGCATAGAAACGGCTGTCTTGCTCGTTTTGGCTTGAGTGCATCGACGGGTCATCCGCAGCAAGTACGACCAGTCCTCCGTTTGTGCCTGTGATAGCACTATTTACAAATGCGTCAGCGCATACGTTCATACCTACGTGTTTCATACATACCAACGCCCGTTTTCCCGCATAGCTCATACCAAGAGCCGCTTCCATTGCGGTCTTTTCGTTCGTACACCACCGGCTGTGTACGCCTCTTTCCTTGGCTAACGGTGAGTTTTGAATATACTCGGTGATTTCTGTGCTTGGAGTACCAGGATAAGCATATACACCGCTTAGTCCTGCATTGATTGCTCCAAGTGCAATGGCTTCGTCACCCAGCAAAAGTTTCTTTTCCATTTGTTGACTATAATAGGTCTTTTATAAGTTTCAATCGAACAAAGTTACAAAAAACTTCATAAAGGCAATTGTCCGATTGGCAATTAATTCACTTTTGTGAGTACAAATACGCTGCTTATTGATAAATTGGCACTCTTCCCGACTTGAAAGGTGTGATGTAAAGGCGCGTTTTGACGTTTATGGCTCGTTATGCGTTTGAACCCGTCACACGCTAATCTCTTGGCTTCTCATCCCAGCCGACGAAGACAGGTTCAAGTCCTAATTGGTTTAGTATGTGCGTTATTGCCTCTTGTGCGTAGCGAGTGGCTTTTTTGCGGTTTTCTGTCGTATCGAATTGGGACCGTATTTGTAACTCTACTTTTTGTTTCAGGCTGTAGTTTGATACCAGCGTCTCCTTCCAATAAGCCTCGTCATCGGAGATGAATGGTGATTCCTGTGTTGATGCTGTGTACTCAAGCCTTGGTATGCGCACTTGCACTGTGCGGTTGTCGAGTGGGGTGTATTCTACTTTGTCGAGGTCTACTATGAAACTCACCTTCTGCCTTAGAATCTGAACACATGAGTGTTTTTCGGGGAATAAGCTTAAGTGGTATTCTGTACGTTGCATAGTCGTATAATCCTCTATTATCGCAGTCGCTACATACATCTCACCTTTTGGCATTACCTTCATAATCTCTGCTGGAGTGTTTTGTAATGTTACTTCATCGTCGGTTCCGTCTTTGTCTGCACACTTTGACACGGCAAGGCATACCAATATAATAATGGCAAGAATACACGTGAGCGTCAGCAGTGAAACGCCTTTAACCAAGTTGGACAACCAATTGCATATCTTGTGGATTCTCTGGTCCATATTCATTCCTCCCTGATTTCACAGCGTTCAAAGCCAAGACACTGTACGAGTGAATTAATGATTGATCTGGCATTGTTGCGTATTTCTGAGCCGACAATCTGCTGAAAGTCTTCTTTCATAACCGATTCATAGGCTTGTTTCCGTATTTTCTCAATGGTCTCGTGTCCTATCTGATCGCGCAGGCCAGTTGAGATGCTCACCACTTTAGAATAATCAATATCCGTGGAATATCCTGAATCAATTATTTTGGGTTTGGGCAGTGTGACTTCCACAACACGCAGGCTGTCATTCACTTTCACATTGTCGAGGGTCATCTCGCGCAGGTCGTACCCGTATTTTATTTTTACTTCTACGGGGACTATGCATTTTCTATCGCCATATTTCCAAGTCGACGGGTCGGTTATAGAGATATGTTCGCTCAGGCTTGAGTCATAGTACGCAATTTTCTTTATGGTAAGTTCCGTGGTAACAATATCCGCCTCCTGTTGTATAGTGGATAAAATAGTTGACGGGGAAGCGGTCTTGTCTGATTCCTTTCCACAAGTCGTAAATATGAAAAGGACACACAGAATTAAGGTATAATTCAACTTCCGGATGTTCATAATGTCGTCTGTATCGTTGTTTATGGAGCAAATGTACAAAAAAGTTTGATTGAGGAAGTCTGGTCTTCTATCTTTTTTGTATTTTTGCGTCAAGTTTAGTGGAAAAGACTTATATGTTTTATCATTTAAATAATTATTATCATGAGAAAGTTTATACTTATCGCTACAATGGTGGCCTCTACCTTGGCTGCAAACGCACAGAACGCCACAATCAACAGCAAATTGTACGACAACCTGTTCTTTAGTGTGCAGGGTGGTGTTTACGAGCCGACTATCGGTCAGAGCTTTTTTGGTGATATGCGGCCTGTAGTTCGTGTAGAGGTTGGGAAAAACATTACTCCTATACTTGGTTTCTCTATTTCAGCCGACGCTGGGATCAACGCAAATAATGGCAACCACAAATCGAGTGCCTTTACTCCGCTTTCTGCTTATGGCACTAAGACCGCGTTCGATTTCACAAACGTTGGCTTAAACGGACTTATCAATGTCAACAACTTGATTCATGGATTCAAGGATAAGTCAGACTTTGTAGAGGTTGTCGCACAGGCAGGGCTTGGATGGGTCCACATTTATGGCACTGACTGGACAAGCGGACAAAAGAACTTCCTTGCGGCCAACTTCGGATTGTCGGTCAACTTTAACTTGTGCGACGCATGGCAAATCAACATCCGTCCGGCAATCAAGTACAATACAGATCAATGGAGGCTGAACGTAAACCGCTCAGACCTTAATTTGACAGCCGGTGTAACTTACAAGTTGAAGAATTCCAACGGCACTCATGGTTTCAAACTGTGTAACAACAAGTACACACAGGCTCAAATGGATGAGATGAACGCACGCATCAACGCTATGCGCACAGAGTACAACGGGCAACTTGGAGCAAAGGACAAGACAATCGCAGATTTGCAAGCACAGTTGGCGGCAGAGAAGGCCAAAGACAAGACTGTCATAGTGAATAAGACCGAAGTGGTTAATCAAACACAACTCGCTCCAGTGGTTATCTTCGACCAGGGCAAGAGTGTGATCAATAAAGCTCAACAACCTTCTGTACAGATGATCGCAACCTATATGAAGAATCATCCTGAAAGCAAGGTGACAATTAGAGGATATGCGTCGCCGGAGGGTAATGCGGAACTCAACCAGAAGCTTTCAGAGAATCGTGCAAAGGCTGTATACAATATGCTTGTCAATACTTACAAGATCAGTCCTGACCGTTTGAAGACCGAAGGACTTGGAGCTACATCCGATGTATTCCCGGAGAACGATTGGAATCGCGTGTGCGTCTTCCTTGAGGAAAACCAGAAGTGATGACGGCGGTAAAGTGAGCTGACATACTAAAAATAAAAACAGACAAAGGAGTCTTCAATGTTGGAGGCTCCTTTGTTTTAACCCAAATCGGTCATTAGCGTTATGATGATAACAACTATATTTCCAGAGC
>CAZHZH010000045.1:4499-22817 GCA_964537205.1 uncultured Bacteroidaceae bacterium | reverse complement strand
GACAAAAAGAGAGTTTGTTAGGGCGTAACAGCCTAATGACCGATTTGGGTTTAATACGGGTTGACCCAGTTAAACCTTACTCTTATTGGCTAACATTAGTCTGATTCGACTGATTGTCTTGCTTGGCCCGATACTGTCGCAGCGTTAGCACCGATGAGCGTGACACCGATGAAAAACAACTTCGCTTTTCTCTGTGTAACATTCCATGATTGTTATCGAAACGAGAAGAAATACAATAGAATGAGACAGTTACAAAGGTGAATGGTTAATTAATTCGTCAAAAATTTGGCGGTTTCAAAGAAAAGCCTTAACTTTGCAGCCGAAATGATTGAAAAGAAAGTCCAAGCGTGGACGTAATTAATGGAATGTAAGAAGGCTTTTATGCCTGTTGCAACGTGATGTTGCTATGAATGAAATTGTATATGAAAAGAAATGTATGTGCTTTGATCTGGCGTGTGCGATTTCATGCTGCCAGATGTATAATGATTGTTATTTTAAGTTTCGTCGCATCAAATGTAATGTCACAGACGTATACTGGCAACGCTTCGTATTATGGTTCAGGTTTTCATGGACGCAAAAGCGCAAGCGGAAAGGTGTATGATATGTATAAATTTACATGCGCGCACCGCTCTTTGCCGTTTGGGACGAGGTTGAAGGTAACAAACCTCAAGAATGGCAAAACAACGACTGTCGAAGTGACAGACAGAGGTCCTTATGCCAAGGGAAGGATAATCGACCTGTCGAAAGTGGCAGCAATAGAACTTGATATGGTAAAGGCGGGTGTGACGCGAGTGCGTATTGAAGTCCTTAAGGATAGACATCGTGACGAGAGTGCGCGGCTAATCTTGTCAGAGCCTGAACATCATCAAGAGTTCAGAAACAAGGTGCCTTTGGCAAATACTACCGCACGTTGGTCTGAGACATTCAGATAGGTATGGATGAATATAAAACAATATGCCTGTTGCTTTCTTGGTATAAAACCGGGGCAACAGGCAGTTTTGTTATGAAAAAGTGTATGAAGCCACTTCATTTTTTCAGATTATATTCTTATCTTTGCATACGTAAATGAATTTATGGGAAAAGGTAAGCTGGCGAAATTTGCTGATATGGCAAATAATCCAAAAGTGGTGGAGTACCCTTATTGGAAATTGAAGAATGGTGGTTGTCCATTGAAGGGCAGATGGAATGTGGATTTTTTCAACGGCTCCAATCCCATCGTTCTTGAGTTGGGCTGCGGTCGTGGCGAATATACGGTTGAACTTGCGCGACGGTGCGCTGGGAAGAATTTCATTGGGGTGGACATTAAAGGGGCTCGTATGTGGCATGGCGCATGTCAGGCACGAGACGAAGAATTGGAAAATGCAGGTTTTCTTCGAACCAACATAGAGCTTCTGCCTGAGATATTCGGGACAGATGAAGTCAGTGAGATTTGGCTTACATTCAGTGACCCCCAAATGAAAAAAGTCACAAAGCGGCTCACTTCATCGTTCTTCATGAAACGATATAGGCGTTTCCTGATTGATGGCGGATTGATTCATTTGAAGACGGATTCTGATTTCATGGCCACTTACACTCGGCTAATGGCAGAACATAATCATTTGCCAATATTGGAGTGGACGGACGACTTGTATCATTCGCATTTAGCAGCAGAAGGCTCTCCATTAGTGCAAATACAGACCTATTATGAACGCATGTGGCTGAACGGCGGTCACAGTATAAAATATTTGCGGTTCCGTTTGCCGCATGACGTGCAATTGAGTGAGCCGGAAGTGGAAATTCCGGTCGATGAGTACCGTTCGTACGACCATAAGGTGAACTCAACAGTGAAAGTTAGAAAATAATTGATTAATGATATGACGATTTATCCTAAATTGATACATGACGCATTGTCTACGGTTCGTTATCCAGGGACAGGAAAGAACTTGGTTGAAGGAGGCATGGTAGAAGACGACTTGCGTATTGACGGCATGAACGTTTCCTTTTCCATTATATTTCCTAAGAATCCGGACCCGTTCAGCAGATCTGTGCTAAAAGCGGTGGAGGCGGCTGTGCACGCGTTCGTAAGCCAGGATGTGAATGTTACCGTAAAGGCTAAATATAATGTCGAACAGTCGGCGCATGCGGAAGAACCTTCAGTGCTTCCACGTGTCAAGAATATTATAGCGGTATCGTCGGGCAAGGGCGGTGTGGGAAAATCAACTGTAGCGGCTAATCTTGCGATAGGACTTGCAAAGCTTGGTCACAAGGTCGGACTCTTGGACACCGACATCTTCGGACCGTCGGTTCCTAAGATGTTTCATGTAGAAGAAGAACGTCCGTATGCTACCAATATCGACGGACGCGACTTGATAGAACCTATCGAGAAGTACGGCGTAAAACTCTTGTCCATTGGCTTCTTTGTCAATCCCGACCAGGCTACGCTATGGCGGGGGGCTATGGCGTGCAATGCGTTGAAACAATTGATATCAGATGCAAATTGGGGAGACCTCGATTATTTCGTATTGGATACGCCTCCTGGTACAAGTGACATCCACTTGACGTTAATACAGATGTTGAAGATCAGTGGTGCCATTATAGTAAGCACGCCACAGCAAGTGGCTCTTGCCGATGCGCGCAAGGGCATCAACATGTATATGAACGACAAGGTTAATGTCCCTATTTTAGGACTTGTTGAGAACATGGCATGGTTTACGCCTGCCGAGCTGCCAGACAACAAATACTATATTTTCGGTAAAGATGGTTGCAGGCATTTGGCAGAGGAACTACACGTGCCGTTACTTTGTCAAATACCGCTGATACAGAGTATATGTGAAGATGGAGATACCGGTGTGCCGCCTGTCCTGCATCCGGCAGACCCTGAGGGAATGGCGTTTATGGAACTCGCCGCCAGGGTCGTCAGGGAAATGGACCGAAGGCGGATGGAGCATAATTAGCGCGTGGCTCTTTAAGGAAACATTGATATAAAACAACAATTATAATGCTAAAGTACTATTCAAAGTCTGATAGGAGAGCAATAATCGTTCTATCAACAATTGCGCTCCTTTGTACGGGGGGAATCATATTGTTCGGACAAGACGGAACAAGTCCGGACGATGCCTCGCATGTGTCACAATCCGATCATTCAAAACCGACACAATCATTTGAGCGTAACAGTGAACCTGGTATGGCGCAACGCGCAGCTGTTGCAAGTCAAGTGGAACAGCCCAAGTTCTTTGACCCTAATTCTGTGGACTCGGCATCACTTGTCGCATTGGGATTGAAGCCCTATCAAGCACGCTCGTTGATACGTTACAGAAATGCCGGAGCAGTATTCCGTAAGCCAATCGACATAGCAAGAGTCTATTGCCTGGATGATGATGACATAGACATGCTATTGCCAAGGATACGTATATCAGATAAATACCGTAATCCCCGGACGAAGTATCCGCTACATGAGCCGCGGTCATACACACACGCTGAGGAACACAAAGACGCGGATACTGAATTACACGAGTACAAAGGCCGTTCGGATAAATTCACAGCCTTGACAAAGGTGGATGTCAATACCGCTGATACGGCATTGCTGAAACGCGTTCCCGGCATTGGCCCGAATATAGCCCGCTGGATAGTACAGAGACGGGAGAAGCTTGGCGGATTCTATTCTGTCGAACAGCTATTAGAGGTGAAGTATTTTCCAGAAGATGCGTTAGAGTGGTTTGATGTGAAAGGAGCAATCGCAAAGAAAAATATCGGAAGAATGACGTTTCGAGAGATGGCCTCGTCTCCGTACATCGGCTATGAAAAGGCAAAATCCATTTCGAAGTATGTACGTTTGTATGGTGGCTTTAAGGACGCGGAAGCACTAAGGGAGTCACACATATTCACTGAGGAAGAACTCGGGCGGCTGCTTCCATATCTTGAGTTTTAATATGGCGATTATCACTACTATTAATATGGTTGACAATTTATATTAATATGGTTTGGCTTTGATATTAATATCTTTGGCCATTTATATTAATATCTAAATTCGCCCCGATTTTAGCGGGTCAGTAATGAGCGATTATGGCCTTGTATCGCTTTCGGCAGGTACGGAGGCGCAAGTTCAGCACCTGTTGGCATGAAAGGCGGATGGATTATAATATTCCGGAATATACCGGGACTTTATGCATTAGGTGTGTGAAACTTGATGGCAGACTCCTTTAAAATGATTCAATTGAAGGAAACAGGAAAAAAACTTGACGTTTGGTGGCTGAAATAAATTATTATTTCGTAACTTTGCAAAATAAACATTTATACTAAGGTAATTAAATGGAGAGCAAAGGGCAAAGAACTCCAAAAGAATTGGGTACAGAGAAGATCGGTAAGCTGTTGATGATATATGCGATTCCTGCTGTTATTTCTATGCTGGCAGCTTCTGCTTATAACATTGTTGACAGAGCTTTCCTCGGGCAAAATGTAGGCGCGTTGGCGATTGCGGGCCTTGCAATTACCTTCCCTGTTATGAACCTCAGTGCTGCTTTTGGCGCCATGATTGGTGCCGGCGGGTCGACCCTCCTGTCTATCAAGCTCGGCCAGAAGGACTACGACACAGCCGAACACGTTTTGGGCAATATAATATCCTTGAATGTTATTGTGGGAGCGGTTTTTGCGATACTTGCAATCATCTTCATTGATCCTATGCTTAAATTCTTTGGCGCAAGCGACCAGACACTACCATACGCAAGGTTGTATATGGTTATTATACTATATGGTAACATCATCACTCATCTGAGCCATGGTGAAACAAATGTGATGCGAGTGGTCGGACATCCTAACAAGGCCATGATATCTGTTGTATTCGGTGTGTTCATAAACATCTTTTTTGACTACCTGTTCATTAATGTCTTCCAATGGGGAATAGCCGGAGCCGCATATGCGACTGTCTTGTCGCAGTTGCTGTCAGTGGTTTATCTTACGTATCATTTGTGTAACAAGGACGATCTGATTCATCTTCGTAAGGGAATATACGGAGTAAAGAAGAGAATAGTAAAGAATATATTTGCCATAGGTATCTCCCCTTTCTGCGTACAGTTGTGTGCGTGCCTCGTTGTGGTTCTCATTAACAGGGGATTGAAAGAACATGGCGGGGACCTTGCCATAGGCGCATACGGTATAGTCAACAGCATCACATTCGTCTTTGTTATGATTGTCATGGGGATTTGCCAAGGCATGCAACCTATTGCCGGATACAACTATGGTGCTCAGCAGTACGACAGGGTGATACAGGTAATGAAATACGCCATACTTTATGCTACCATTGTGATGCTGTGCAGTTTCACGCTCTGTGAATTCTTCCCGCATGTACCAATTATCATCTTCACTGATGACAAAGAGGTCACAAGGCTTGCAATCGAAGGAATGAAGCTGATTGTGTTGATGCATCCGTTGGTAGGATTCCAAATGGTTGTTGGAAATTTTTTCCAAAGCATAGGAATGGCAAAAAAGAGTATATTCCTGTCATTGACACGACAGCTCTTGTTCTTGGTGCCGCTGTTGTTGGTTCTGCCGCATTATTTTGGTACAAAGGGCGTGTGGGCAAGTATAACAGTGTCTGACGGACTGTCAATCTTAGTCGCGGCGGTTATGTTGTGGCACTTCTTTAAGCACGAATCAATAAAGAATACAG
The DNA here is from genome assembly GCA_964537205.1 of uncultured Bacteroidaceae bacterium. Lineage (GTDB taxonomy): Bacteria > Bacteroidota > Bacteroidia > Bacteroidales > Bacteroidaceae > Colivivens. Next base: position 17,173 of record CAZHZH010000045.1, on the reverse strand, counting down.
ATATAAAACTTTAGTAATATGAATAATTACGTCATCACTATCGGAAGGGAACTTGGCAGTGGTGGAAAGGCCATCGGGGAAATCATTGCCAAAGACTTAAACATCCCTATTTATGACAGTCGTTTGATACAAATGGCTGCTGAGGAAAGCGGATTCAATCCTGATTTATTCAAGAATGCAGATGAAAAGGCTCAAAAGGGAAGTGTGACATCTTCGTTGGCGCGCAATATCACGTCTCCGTTTGCCGCACTCGGAAATTTCTACAAGAACAGTGTCAGCAATGAGTCCCTTTTTGAAGTACAAAGTGAAATAATCCACGAGAAGGCAAGTACTGAAAACTGTATTATAGTTGGCAGATGTGCCGATTATATACTTCGTGAGCACCCGCGCCTCCTTAAAGTGTTTATTCGCGCAGATTACAACGACAGGGTCAAATTTGTATGCGAACGTTATGACCTGACTCCTGCCAAAGCCCGAAAGCTCATAGATAAAACCGACAACCAAAGAAGTGAATATCACGACTTTTACAGTGAGACTAATTGGGGCGACAGCCGGGCGTATGATATATGTGTGAACAGTTCGCTGCTCGGACTTGAGGGAACGGCGGAATTCTTATTAGAGTTCGCACGTAAGTACTTGAAGATCGAAGGCTGATACCGGTGACATTGCGTCAGCCTTCCTAAAGGAGTTAGGCAACGCTATAATATAAAGATTGTTTTTTAGGATTTAGTAGTATGGATTGGTTAAATGATTTGTTGACCAATGGCATGTCAGTGGCACACGTCTTGCTACTATATGCTGTAGTGATTTCGGTGGGTATAATCCTGGGCAGAATAAAGCTTGCGGGTGTCTCATTGGGCGTGACGTTTGTCCTCTTTGTTGGTATAGTCGCAGGGCATATTCTGCATCAGCAGAATATCACTGAGCCTACGATCCTGCTTAATTTCATGCAGGACTTTGGACTTATATTGTTTGTGTATGCGATTGGCTTGCAGGTCGGACCTTCGTTCTTCACTTCGTTCAAGCAGGGCGGCATTAAGATGAATGTCATTGCTACAGGCATCATATTGTTGAATATTGCTGTGATGCTTGGATTATACTACGGCTTTTGCGATACCAGCGACCCACAATCATTGCCGATGATGGTGGGTGTCCTTTGTGGAGCTGTGACGAACACTCCGGGGCTTGGAGCCGCCAACGCCGCATTGGAGCAGATTGGCGCGGACAATCTCGGAGGAAGCATTCCTACCATTGCCAATGGTTATGCGTGCGCTTATCCGCTTGGTGTAGTAGGAATCATACTGTCTATGATTCTTATTCGTGTGTTTTTCAAAATCGACTTGAACAAGGAGACTCAGACATACAACGAGCAAAATGGCAGCCAGCAGGCGGTAAGGCCGCATGTAATGACACTTGAGGTGCAAAATCCTTCGCTGAACGGAAAAACCATTCTTCAAGTACACGATTTTTTGGCTCGGGATTTTGTTTGCTCAAGGTGCTTGCATCAAGGGCATGTCATAATTCCAAATAAAGAAACCGTGCTGTACATTGGCGACAGGCTGTGTATAGTGAGTGCCGAAGAAAACACAGAGGCGATAATTGCCTTCATCGGCAAGGAGGTGGCTGTCAACTGGGAGAAGCAGGACATACCATTGGAGTCTAAGCAGCTATTGGTTACACGAGACAAAATCAATGGAAAAACTCTCGGCAGCCTTCATCCAAGCAGTCTCTATGGCGTAAATGTAACGCGTCTGTTCAGGTCTGGTATCGAACTGTTCGCTCATCCTAATGTGACACTGCAGGTGGGAGACAAACTGGTAGTTGTAGGTCCGAAGGATGCCGTCCAGTTGTTCGCTAATAAAATAGGGAATCACAAATCACGTCTTGACAAACCTAATCTTCTTACTATATTCGTCGGAATATTGCTTGGAATCATAGTTGGCAGCCTGCCAATAAGCGTGCCGGGAATGACTGTGCCTGTAAGGCTTGGACTGGCAGGCGGTCCGTTGGTTGTGGCTATTCTCGTCGGACGCTTTGGCTTTAAGTTGAAACTGGTGGCTTATACGTCAAGTAGCGCTTCCCAAATGATACGCGATATGGGCTTGGTGATGTTCCTTGCAAGTGTGGGTATAAAAGCGGGAGGAAACTTCGTTGAGACCGTTATGAATGGCGGATTGATGTACGTTGCCTATGGATTTATAATCACTCTTGTGCCACTCCTTGTGATGGGTGTCATCGCGCGTATTTATTATAAGGAAAACTACCATCTAATTATAGGTATTATTGCGGGAGCTACGACTGATCCGCCTGCTTTGGCTTACTCTACGCAGACGTCGAACAACGACATACCGTCGGTCGGATATTCCACCGTATATCCTCTTTCCATGTTCCTTCGTATTTTGACGGCGCAAGTGATAATCCTGCTCTTATGTTCATAGTCGAGTCTTTTGTACTTGGGCTGCTGATAGCGCTTAACCCATGCCAGTTGGCGATAAATGTTTCTGCGTTGACTTATCTCAACACTCATAGTGATCGTTCGGATGAGCTGATGCGGAAGGCGTGGCTGTATGCTTTGGGTAGGTGCTTGTCTTATTCTGTCTTGGGGATTGTACTTATGTGGCTGGTGAGATGCGGACTTAATGTCAAGGAAGTACAACCTGCGCTGAGCGTAGCAGACGAGTTGTTGCCATACATATTTATAATAATCGGTGTATTCCTTTTCTACAGGGCTTTTCATGTACACAGGCATCATGGGGAAAATTGCCACAACAGTGGTGCGACAATAAAGAGAGGAGGCCCATACGGGTCATTGCTCCTTGGCGTCTTGCTCGCTTTGGCGTTTTGTCCGGAGAGTGCCATTCTGTATTTTGGCATTATGCTTCCGCTTGGCGTAAGCAATGCGTTTGGGTGGCTCGCCCCTATAAGCCTGGCAATAGCTGCGGCGATACCTATAATGGCTATTGCGCTAATCATGTCAAAAGCAGGCGAGAAAGTTGTGCGAATCGCCGCGTCTTTCAATCACTTCCAACAATGGATGAACGCTTTGTTCGGAAGCGCTTTCATCGTTGTGGCCGTAATACTCCTCTTGTCATGAAACGTATAGGACTGTTATCAGACACTCATGGTTATTGGGATGACCGCTATGTGAAATATTTCGCCGAATGCGATGAAATATGGCATGCAGGTGACATAGGGACGGTTGAACTTGCAGAGAAGTTCCAACAGCTGAAGCCTTTTAGGGCTGTTTATGGAAATGTCGACGGTGGAGACCTACGAATAATGTTCTCTGAAAAGTACCGCTTTAAATGTGAGGAGGTTGATGTCCTTATAAAACACATAGGAGGCTACCCTGGAAACTACGACCCGTCAATACGCGGCAGTATATACGCCCGTCCGCCAAAACTATTCATATCAGGACACAGCCACATACTAAAGGTAATGTACGACAAGACGTTGGGGCTTCTGCATATTAACCCGGGTGCTGCGGGGAAATTCGGATTCCATAAAGTGAGGACTCTTGTTCGCTTTACTATTGATTCCGATAAGATCCAGGACCTTGAAGTCATTGAACTGAGTTGATAACCGGACACAAATGGGGAGTGTAAACCGATGCGGAAATATAAATTTGTTAATTATTTGCATGTGAATATATACAATGTTATAGTTTTTCTTATCTTTGCAAAAACTTATAACAGCAATGGTGACAGGAAGAGACAGCCATAAACAATCGTACGACACGTCAGAGGGCGAAATGCTTTCCGAGATACTGAAGTTGTCATTAAAGTTGCTCTTGAAGCTGACTATACGTTTGGGTAAGATTATAGCCAAAGGATTCAAACTTGTGTTTTATCTGCTTAAGCGTGGGGTTCAAGAGTGCGTTGATTTTTGGAATGACAACAGTACGCAGCAAAAACTGCGTAAGGCGAAAGAATGGTGCCGTGCGACAGTCAGGCTTTTACTAATATGGACGGCTTTGTGCCTGAAGTTCACCTTTAAGGTAGTCGTACGGATTCTCAAGGCGATTGGACACGGACTGATGAACCTTAAGCCTACAGTTGTGGCGTTAGGCAACCTAATCATAAAGTTCGTTGATGCCATTCACAGATGGGGTGTCGCACTTGTCAGACGATTGAGACTTTTCTATGTCAACAGAAAGAGGGCGTATGCCGCCTTCCGCAAGAATAAAGGATTCAGGGGACTCATGCTTGATACAAAGAATTATCTGCAACAAGTGTTGAATGATTATATGGACGAAGACCAAGGGGAGGCTGATTCCAACTCAATGAGTTACGAGGAGTATATCAACGAGGTGCGCTCTGAAAAAAACGAATCGAATACATTGGGGAAAAGAATTTATCGAAGCATGAAGGATATAATCGATAGCGATTAGCGGGGTGGCAACACATTAAATGACGGCGGAAATATCAGTTTCCGCCACGTAAGAAAAAAAAACTTGTATTTTACAAAAAAAAAGAGGCGTAAGCATTACGATGTAAAAAAAAAACACTACATTTGCGAGACATATTAGTGATACGCTGATTCAGATTATAAACAAACTAAAATATCTATGGAAGTCAAGAAATCAAAGAAAGCGGATTTAGAGGGACAGAAAAGTACCAGCATGCTGATTGGTTATATTTTCGCCCTCGGTATAATGTTTACCGCGTTTGAATGGACAACTCGTGATTACGAAGAAACGGAACCTGTTGTCTATGCGGCTTACGCACAGATGGAAGAAGAGGTACCACCAGTAACGCAACCTATCTTCCAAGCGGCTCCACCACCTCCACAGGAAGCTCCTCAGGTAGCTGAAATTCTTGATATCGTGGATAACGATACAGAAATTGAAGAAGAGGAAATCCAAAGTACAGAGGACACAAACCAGGCAATCACTGGTCCTTCTGGCCCTACTTCCGGAGCTATTATGACAGGACCAGCCGTGACAGGAGAGGTATCTGATGAGGAGGAAATATTCCAAGTCGTAGAACAAATGCCTGAATTCCCTGGCGGTATGAATAAATTGCTTGAGTATCTCGGCAAGAACATCAAGTATCCTTCTATTGCACAAGAGAATGGAATTCAAGGAAGGTGTATCATCGAGTTCGTGGTCAACAGAGACGGTTCAATTGTAGACCCGAAAGTGATTAAGTCATTGGATCCTTCTTGCGACAAAGAAGCCATGCGTGTCATCAAGGCCATGCCAAAGTGGAAGCCTGGCCTGCAAAGAGGCAAACCAGTACGTGTAAGATACACCGTACCTGTTCAATTCAGATTGGGATAAGTTCTTTAAACGAAATGTTATTAAGGTGTGCCAAAACACAGTGGCGCACCTTATTTATATAAAACAATATGATAGACCAAGATACACTATTCAAAAAAGTCAATACATATATCAGCCGTTTGTATTACAACGCCCAGCCTGCTGGTCTGTATGATCCCATAAAATACGTCCTTTCATTAGGCGGAAAACGAATCCGGCCAGTACTGATGCTGATGGCGTACAATCTTTATAAGGATAAAGTCGATGAAATACTACCCAATGCCATCGCTCTCGAAACGTACCACAATTTCACGCTCTTGCATGACGACCTTATGGACAAGGCGGATATGCGGCGTGGCAACATGACGGTGCACAAGAAATGGGATGACAACACGGCTATATTGTCGGGTGATGCCATGCTTATAATGTCTTATCGAATGTTTGTCGAGAATGCAAGCTCCATGCCACATATAATCAAGGCTCTCAATACGTTTAACGACGCGACGCTTGGAGTGTGCGACGGGCAACAATATGACATTGAGTTCGAAAGCCGCCAGGATGTGAGTGTTGACGAGTATATGGAGATGATCAGACTCAAAACCTCACTGTTGCTTGCATGCGCTTTGAAGATTGGAGCACAACTCGCCGGAGCCAGTGAAGAAGATGCGGACAACCTCTACCTTTTCGGTGAGAAAATGGGACTCGCCTTTCAGTTGCAAGACGACTTGCTCGACGTTTATGGCGACCCTGTAGTATTCGGTAAGAAAATAGGTGGCGACATACTGTCAAATAAAAAGACTTTTATGCTAATCACTTCTTATAATATGGCTGCGGACGATGAAAAAAAAGCCTTACAAGAATGGATCGACAAAGACTCGTTCGTTCCAGAAGAAAAAATCCGGGCAGTTACAGAAATATATAATAAGGTAGGCATTAAAGACGTTTGCCTGCATAAAATAGAAGAGCTGTTCAATGAATCCATCGGCTACCTTGACAGGGTGTCGGTTGAGGATGAAAGGAAATCGGCTATGAGGGCGTTCGCCGACAAACTTCTGAAGCGTGATAAATAATGATTATCGACACACACTCACATCTCGACGGAGACGAATTCGCTGACGATATCGAGGAGGTTCTACAACGCGCCAAGGATGCGGGAGTAGAGAAAATCCTTATTCCTTGTATTAATCTCGACGGATTGTGGCATCTGACTGACATTTGCGCCGCACACCAGGGGTATCTCTATCCCATGATAGGCTTGCATCCGGAAGAAGTGCGAGAGGAATATCAGAAGCAGCTCGACCAAATGCACTCAATACTGAAAGCGAATCAAAACACATATATAGCGATTGGCGAGGTCGGACTCGATTTCTATTGGGATGATACATACAAATCCCAGCAACTCAATGCGTTTGAACAACAAATCCAATGGGCCGTTGAGTTCGGAAAGCCTCTTATGATACATGCGCGCAACGCACAGAAAGAGTTGGTGGAAATAATGGAGCATCACAGGAAAGACAACTTGGCAGGAGTGTTTCATTGTTTCAGCGGCACTGCTGACGACGCAAGGGAATTATTGTCGTTCGAAGGGTTCAAGCTGGGGATCGGCGGAGTGCTTACGTTTAAAAAGTCTGCGCTTCCAGAAGTATTGCGGACGACGGTTCCGCTGTCAAGAATTGTAGTAGAGACAGACTCCCCTTATCTCGCACCGGTTCCTTACCGGGGCAAACGGAATGAAAGTTCCTATATAGTGGAAACAGTAAGGCGCTTGGCTGAAATTTACGGGTGTGAAAGTGAATTTATTGCCATTCAAACAAAGAAAAATGCAGACTTTTTAATAGCGTAACAAAAAAAATGCGTATTTTTGTTGTTGGTTTAGCTGCTACGTCGTAGAAAATTTGTAATTTGCAAGCGATTTGGGAGCTTTCCCGCCAACGCCGCATAGGAAAATGCGTGCAGACGACAGGTTAAATGGCAATCTGCAAAATAAGTAATGAACAAAAACAAATAAAAGTATTAATCTTTAAATCAAAAGAAGAAATGAAAAAAGCATTTGCAATTATTGCACTTATGGGAGTCTTCACATTTGGAATGACTCAGTCAATGTCGGCTCAAGATGAAGAGAGCGCTGTTGATACAGCGGCAACTGAGCAGGTAGACACAGCTGCGGTTGAGGAAACAGATTCTGCGGCAGTTACAGAAGAAGCTGCTATTCCTGAACCAGAAGTTCAAGAAGTCGGCATGTACAAGGAATTGAAAACAAAATTCATCGAAGGTTCTGCAGGCTTCATGGCAATTGTGGCAATTGCAATGATCATCGGTCTTGCATTCTGTATCGAGCGTATGATTTATCTTGCATTGGCTGACGTGAAGACCGACAAGATGCTTGAGGATGTAGATAAGGCCCTCGCCGCTAAGGATGTTGAAAAAGCAAAGACAATTTGCCGTAACACCCGTGGACCTATAGCGTCTATCAGCTATCAGGGACTTATGCGTATCGACCAAGGCGCTGACGCAGTTGAGAAGGCTGTCGTAGCTTATGGAGCAGTTCAGGCGTCAAACCTTGAAAAGGGTTGCTCATGGATCACATTGTTTATTGCGATGGCTCCATCACTCGGATTCTTGGGAACAGTCGTCGGAATGGTTCAGGCGTTCGACGCCATCCAGCAAGCAGGTGATATTTCACCGACAGTCGTTGCCAGCGGTATGAAAGTCGCCCTTTTGACAACAATCTTCGGTATCATTGTCGCACTTGTACTCCAGGTATTCTATAACTACATCCTTGCTAAGATTGAGTCAATCACAGCTCAGATGGAAGATACAACTATCTCACTCCTTGACCTCGTTGCAAAATACAGCCTTAAGAAATAATGAGGTGAGGTTACTAAATGTAGCCGGATAAACAAAGGTATTAACAACTTAACAAGGAGAATAATATGAATATTGATAAATTATCAAAAATAATACTTTGGGTCCTGATGGGGATTAACTTGATCGTGATCTTCCTGTTCTTCGTCATCGGATATGATACACCATGGGAAGAGGATCCAAAGCAAGTCGCTCCACAATTTACCGACGTTCTGCTTGTCTGGACGATCATTCTTACTATTGTCGGAGCAATTTGTATGCTGGTAAGCTTCATCTATTATGTAATGGGGCATGGCTTTAATAAGTCATATATCTATACTTGGAGCCTGCCTATCGTATCAATCGCAATTGGTATTGCAGTTGGTATATCTAACAAGGATGAGCACATGCTTATCAATGGAAAAGATTGGAACGTGCCATCCGACATCATTATCACTGATGCGTCGATGATTTCAATCGCAATACTTTCTGTATGCGCAGTTATTGCAATCATATACAGTATGATTATAAATGCGAAGAAGTAAAAACTAAAAAAAGTGAGTGACTTATGGCGAAAAAGAAAAGAAAAATGCCTGGCTTGAACACCAGTTCAACAGCAGATATCTCATTCATGTTGCTCATCTTCTTCCTTGTCACTACCTCTATGGATACCGACCAGGGTCTGCCGCGTACACTCCCTAAACCACCAGAGGAGAACCAAGAAAACAATGAAATCAAAGTCAAGGAACGTAACATCCTCAACATCCGTATCAACAAGGACAATTACCTTATGATCGGTGACGACTACGTTTCGTTGGAAGATGTGAAATACAGAGCAAAGGAATTCATCGCAAACCCTGAGAACAAGCCGAATCTGCCCGAGCTGAAGCCAAAGCAGGTTAAACTTCTCGGAAAGAGAATGGTGACGGAGAATCACGTTATATCCGTGCAAACCGACCGTGGAACAAGCTATGGCGTGTATTTCCAGGTTCAAGACCAATTGGTGGCCGCATATAATGAATTGCGTGATGAATTAGCCAAGAAGGAATTCGGATACAAATACGAGCATCTCACTCCAGAAGAGAAGGAAGCTATTCGTGAAGTCTATCCGATGAAGATCTCAGAGGCTGAACCAAAACAATATGGAAAGGTAAACTAATTATGAGTAGATTTAATAAAGGAAGCAGGGAAATGCCCGAGTTGAATACATCGTCACTTCCTGACTTGATTTTCTCAGTGTTGTTCTTCTTCATGATGGTTACATCAATGCGTGAGGTGACACTGAAAGTCAGATTCGACCGTCCGGCAGGTACCCAGTTGGAGAAGTTGGCAAGAAAGTCTTGCACCTCCTTCATCTATATCGGTCAGCCAACGGAACAGTATCGTACACAGATGGGTAGTGGTACACGTATTCAAATAAACGACGACTTTGCCGAAGTCGGTCAGATTTATGACTTCGTTATGTCTGACCGTAATGAGCTTGCAGAAAGCGACAAGCCTTTCTACACCGTGTCACTGAAGGTCGACCACAATACTCCGATGGGTATTATAACCGATGTGAAGCAGACATTGAGAAAGGCCTATGCCTTGAAGATTGTTTACTCGGCGACTAAACCACAAAATCCAGACAATAACTAAAAGGCTAAATCTTAATAAATAGGAGCGAATCACATTGGTGGCTCGCTCTTTTTTTGTAACTTTGCATAAAACTGGAAGAAACTATGAAACAATACCTCGACTTGCTTGACCGCCTCCTTAAAGATGGCGTGAAAAAAGACGACCGTACCGGAACAGGCACTATAAGTGTCTTCGGCAATCAGATGCGATTCAATATGGAAGACGGATTCCCTCTTCTGACTACGAAAAAACTTCATCTGAAGAGTATAATCTACGAACTGCTATGGTTCCTTAAAGGTGACACAAACGCAAAGTGGCTGCAAGAACATGGCGTGCGGATATGGAATGAATGGGCGGATGCCGATGGCAACTTAGGACACATATATGGTTACCAATGGAGAAGTTGGCCTGATTATGACGGTGGACATATCGATCAAATCACGAATGTCATCAATGAAATCAAGTCAAACCCGAACAGCAGGCGGCTTATAGTAAGCGCGTGGAACGTTGCGGATATAAAGAACATGAATCTGCCTCCTTGCCACATACTGTTCCAATTCTATGTGGCCGAAGGCAGACTAAGTTTACAATTGTATCAGCGCAGTGCCGACACGTTTCTCGGCATGCCTTTCAACATAGCGTCATACAGCCTGTTGCTTATGATGGTTGCACAGGTTACCGGACTTAAGGCCGGCGATTTCGTCTACACCACAGGTGATACCCATCTGTATCTTGACCATATAGAACAGGCCAAGCTCCAACTGACACGCACTCCGCGCCAACTGCCGAAGATGCGCATCAACCCGGAAGTGAAAAGTATATTCGATTTCAAGTTTGAGGATTTCACTCTTGAAGATTATAATCCGTACGACCATATCAAAGCAAAAGTATCTGTATGACACTCTCAATCATTGTAGCGATAGCTAAAAATTTCGCAATAGGCAGGAAGAACGAACTGCTCTACCACATGCCGAACGACATGAAGCGTTTCAAATCAAAGACGACGGGACATACCGTTATAATGGGAAAGAACACGTTTGCCTCGTTTCCACGCCGTCCTCTTCCCAACCGTCGCAATATAGTGCTCGCATTGCCCGAGGAGGTTCCGGCTGACACCGAAGGAGCTGAATGGGTGAACTCTTTGCAAGAGGCGTTTGAGTTGTGCAAGGACGAAGAGGAAGTGTTCATCATCGGCGGTGCGTATGTCTACAAGCAAACTCTTCCGTTGGCCGACCGGCTCTATCTGACGGTTATTGATGATGAACCTGAGGGTGCGGATGCCTTTTTCCCGACAGTGGATTATTCAGAGTGGAATGAAATAGGAAGGGAGTCGCATGAGCCTGACGAGAGGCATGCGTATCCGTATACCTTCCTCGACTTGGAACGAAAGGCAAAATAAAAAACCACTCCCGCGGGAGTGGTTCCAATTATAATAAACAAAAAGGAAGAGGGTGGACTCTCACCCATTAGGTTGATGACACTCTATTATTTAGAAATGTTGTCCACGTTCTCTACCAATGACCATACACCATCCTTGATGTGCAGTCCGAGTTTTATGTGTGATCCGTCGGTTCGCGCCAAGGCTACTACGTATTCGTAAGTGGTAGTTGTGCCATTATATTGCTTTACAATGGAATTGATGGCTGTGCGCCAAATGGATTCGGCTACTTGGTCGAGTCCGTTTGCTGTTTGTGATCCTACTTGAAGGGTCTCGTCGCATAACGCACGGTAATTGACGTTGCGCATCAGGCGGTCTTCCAGATTGCCCCATTCGTCTCCGTCGCCCGCTCCGGAGAATCCCGGCATAGGATAAGGAGTGTATTTCTCAAAGTAGCGGTTCACTTTTGGCAGATTTGTATTGAAGCCGCGATAATACCACTGCACACTGCTCCAATGCTCCCAAGGGTCGGCATATTCATTATATACTTGCCAGGTTATTCCTGAGTGCATGCTCACAGTCTTAGAACCGTACGACTGGGTGTTCTTAACTACAAAAGTAACTGCTTGGTCTGTCTTGCAGAATGAGTGGACGATGTCTGGAAGGTCTTTGAATTTCGGGTTGAAGCCCCAGTTGCATGAATACACGTCATAGTCTGTTGAGTATGACCAATTTGCGTGTTTGTTGTCGTTGTTGAACGATATTGGCATCTCCGCGTGGTTGAAACTGACCGTGGTGTATGGCAGAGTGCAACTCATGCTTAGTCCGGCAGAAATGCCTGGTTCAGTGGAAACGTTCCCTTGTAGAGACGCACCGAAACCCAATTGCATCGGATAGTGTGTCATGTTGTACTGCCCATCGGTCTGAGGAAGTGGGGCGACCGCCTCAACTTCTATGTCCGATGCGCTGATATTGTTTAATGACAAATCAATTTTAGGACCGTAATAGCAGCCGCCGGTGTACTTGTAATTGTAAGACAGGTGTTCGTAAACATAGACGTCTTTAATATATGTTTTCTCTGCGGGGAATTCCTCATAGAGGTTGATGTCGTACACATCCTGGTTGGTCTCTGTAGAGTATGTACCATATATATCCATTTGGTATTTTGCATCGATCGTTGTCGGATTCGGTACGGTGGCTTTTGATTTGCTGTGTTCCTTGAACCAATCGTGTGTTACCGTCAGCGAGTAGTGTTTTGTTACAGACACGGGAGCCACTGAATACGTACTGCTTGAGCTGACCAACGCCACGTGATGCTGCTCGCCGGTAAGCGCGTTCTCATTGAGCCATTGAGCTACATTTTCTGCAATACGGCCCTGGTTGTAATCGTTGGTGAAAGCGGCGACGTTCAAACTGTCGGTTTGTACAGGTGTGGCGGTGACAAACAGTTCGCCGGAATTGGCTATAGAGTCTCGGCGTATGCTTTGCTCTACGTTTTGCGACATATCCATTCTTTCATGGAACAAAGATGTTCCGTCGGCTCGTGTCGCATAAACCTTCACATTATCGAATTGC
>CAZHZH010000045.1:0-4399 GCA_964537205.1 uncultured Bacteroidaceae bacterium | reverse complement strand
CATAAAACCATGCTTTTAAATTAAACTTATGTTTACTACCTCTGCGAGTCTCAAGACTGAATTATTGAAATTTTCCAGATTCCAGCGTGTCTCAAGCGGCTCGTTTCGTATAGCGTCAATATGTTGTGAATCCGTCGTGCCAGTGTAATGTTTTTATCATGCGCCTGTCCGCTGACGAATTGTCGGCAAAGTTACGAATTTTTCCTTTGATGAAAACGGTATTGTCTCTTTTTTTTAGAAAAAAGCCGTCATTACCGTCTGGGTGCCATGACAATGTTATCTCAATCTGCGAGAACGCAGGGTGGAATGTTCGTCTCATTTGACAGGTATAACGCGGGTTGCATATAAACTGTATAATAAGAATAATCATTATACTTGCTTGTTAGTTAATATGATTCCAATAGTAAAAATATTTTCTTTCAATTGAGCAACTACCAGAAAAAATACGTAACTTTGTCGTCGGTAAGCAAAATAAAATGTGCCTAAGCCCATGCGAATGGCACTAATATAAGACTCGCATCTTATCAATTCCAGATAGAAACACATAAAACACGATAAAATGATATGAGTACAAAGGATTCACATGTCACCAGACAACGTACAGACGGCAAACGCAAACAGACCAGGCAGCTGGTTTTGTGGATTGGAGCGTTGTTTGTCGGAGCGATGTTGGGATTGTTACATCAAGAATGGCTTGACAATCTGATGACCTTCATCGCGACGGTGTATACCCGGCTTTTCCAGTTGGTCGCAGTACCTACAATAGTTTTGGCTGTAATTACCACACTTGCGATGTTTGGCACACAAAAAGATACAGGACGTATTTTCAAGCATACGATAACATACACCTTGTTGACCACATTTGCCGCGGCGTTTGTGGGCCTTATACTCTACTGTGTGATCCGCCCGGGCAATTTGCCAATCATGCTGGTCAGTAGTGGAACCGCTGACATCCCAAGCGGAATGGACAACGCAAGTTACTATGATCACATCCTTAATGTAATACCAAACAACTTGGTCAAGCCATTCCTCGACGGGAACGTCTTGTCTTTGTTGCTGCTTGCCTTTGCAATAGGAATCGGACTTGCCAAACTTCCGCCGTCAGAGCAGAAGGATGTAGTGGTAAAGGGGATTGAAGGGTTGCAACGTTTGCTTTTTTTGCTTATCAAAGCGTTGATATGGACCCTGCCGTTGGGCATCGTCGCCTTCTCCGCCCAATTGTCAGCTCAGGTCAGCGCGGGCGTGGCCGCCGAGTCTTTAGGGAAGTATGTAACGGTCATTATTGGCGGCAACGTCATACAATTTTTCATCGTACTTCCATTGTTCTTATTGGCTCGGGGCATTAATCCGCTTCGCCACTTGGCACGGATGTCGCCGGCGGTCCTTATGGCTCTCTTTACCAAGAGTTCCGCGGCTACGCTGCCTGTGACTATGGAGACCGCGGAAAGCCGCGCCCACATATCACCAAAAGTGGCACGGTTCGTCCTCCCGATATGTACGACGATAAACATGAACGGATGTGCGGCGTTCATACTGGTAACATCGCTTTTTGTGATGCAGAACAGCGGACAAACGCTTTCCGTGGGACAGATGTTGTTGTGGGTGGTCATAGCGGTAGTTGCGGCGGTCGGCAACGCGGGTGTTCCTATGGGGTGCTACTTTCTGACCTTTTCACTAATGGCCGGACAAGGGGCGGCAACTGGCATTATGGGTGTCATACTGCCTGTATACACAATCATCGACATGATTGAGACTGCGGAGAATGTATGGTCGGACTCATGTGTGTGCGCAATGACCGACCACGACATACAGACGGCTCACGAGGCTGAAAAGAACAATAATTGACATACTTAATCTATAAAGAAATAACGAAATGAAGAAATCAACACAAGCAATTCATCTGAAGTATCATCGCCGCGACGCTTACGACGCGCTCAGTATGCCGGTGTACAACGCCGTGGCATACGAATTCGAAAACGCACAAGCGATGGCTGACGCCTTTACTGGCAGGAGTGACTCGCCTGACTACTCACGTACTGACAACCCGACCGTCAGCAATTTCGAACAGCGTGTAAAGGCTTTGACTGGCGCTTCCGATGTCATTGCGTTCAACAGCGGCATGGCGGCTATATGCAACGCCATGGTGGCTCTCACCGCACAAGGCAAGAACATCGTAACCTCGGCGCATCTTTTTGGAAACACATACTCTTTGCTGACGCAGACCCTCGCACGGTTCGGTGTCGAAGCGCGATGTTGCGACTTGACGAATATCGACGAGGTAAAAAACCGTATTGACGGCGATACGGCATGTGTGTTCTTTGAGATAATAACCAATCCGCAGATGGAGGTTGCCGATGTACCGCAACTTGCCAAGATTGCGCACGAGAAGGGGACTGTCCTGGTGGCCGATACTACCACCATTCCGTTCACGCAGTTCTCAAGCAAGGCGCTCGGGGTTGACATTGAAGTCGTCTCAAGTACAAAGTACATCAGTGGTGGAGCCACGTCGCTTGGCGGACTGATCATCGACTATGGAACAGCAGAGGGATTTGACGCGAAAATTAGGCGTGAGATGCTTTTCAACTTTGGAGCGTACATGACACCGCAGGTGGCGTTCCTGCAAACTATCGGATTGGAAACGCTCGACGCGCGCTATCGGGTGCAGTCGGGCAACGCTCTTGCGCTCGCAAGGAAACTAACGGAGGTGCCGCAAATAAAACGTGTGAACTATGTGGGTCTTGAAGGCAATCCTTTCCATAAGCTGGCGCAACGCCAGTATGGCACGACCGCCGGTGCGATGATATGCATTGACCTTGAGGATCAAAAGGCTTGTTGGGACTTCATCAACAATCTGAAGCTTATACATCGTGCCACCAATCTCTTTGACAACCGCTCACTCGCCATACATCCTTATTCCACCATTTTCGGCAACTTTACTCCAGAGGAGAAGGCGGGTATGGACGTGCTCGATACGACAATACGGCTGAGCGTCGGACTGGAAGATGTCGACGACTTATTTGAGGATATAAAACAAGCGTTGTCGTAATATGGGCGCATACGATTTCGACACCATAATTGTCCGCAAGGGGACTGGCGACTTGATGCACGAGGCTCTTCTCCCTCGCTGGCATCGCACCGACCTGCTGCCTATGTGGGTGGCTGACATGGACTTCGCTGTCTGTCCTGACATCCTTGATGCTTTGAAGCGGCGCCTTGAGCACCCCATACTTGGTTATACGGTCGAACCTGCCGATTATTTCCCTTCCATCCACGATTGGGTGCTTGACCATCATGGATGGGACATCAAACAAGAGTGGCTTAAGTTTGTTCCCGGTATAGTTAAGGGAATAGGCATTGTATGCAATCTCTTTCTCCAACCCGATGAGAAGGTCATCGTGCAACCGCCAGTCTACCACCCGTTCTTCCTCACTCCTCAAGGCAACCATCGTGAAGTGGTGTGGAATCCGTTGCTCCTTCATCCAGACGGCTCATACTCGATGGATTTTGAGAACTTGGAGAAGGTATGTGACGACAAGTGCAAGATCTTGATATTGTGCAACCCTCATAACCCTGGTGGAGTATGCTGGGACAGGGTGACGCTGACGCGTCTGGCTGATTTTTGTTATGAGCGTCACATACTGGTGGTAAGTGATGAAATTCACGCCGACCTTGCCCTATTCGGGCATAAGCACATTCCGTTTGCGTCGGTCAGTGACAAGGCGGCGGATATCAGCATCACTTTTCAAGCTCCTACGAAAACATTCAATATAGCGGGCATCATAACCAGCCATGCCATTGTTCCCAATAAAAGAATACGGTACGTGTTCTATGGCTGGCTGACAGCCAACGAACTTGATGAGGCCCACATCTTCGCCCATATCGCCACAATCGCCGCGTTCAGGCATGGAGAACGCTGGAGAAGGGAGATGCTCTCATACGTGGAAGACAACATACGTTTTGTTGAATACTATTGCAAGAAGAACATTCCGCAGATTCGTCCCGTGCGTCCCGAGGCGTCATTCCTCGTATGGCTCAATTGCAGGGATCTCCACCTCAGCCATGACGAACTGCTCGACCTCTTCATAGACAAGGCGCATCTCGCGCTCAATGACGGTGAAATGTTCGGTCCGGGAGGACAAGGATTCATGCGTCTGAATGTAGGCTGCCCGAGAAAACTTGTAATGCAAGCACTCGACAGACTTGCGGATGGTATGAAATCGATAGGCTTGCGGTAAAATCAGCATACCTTGGACACCTTATTATATATTACGCGCGCGAGGGCTTCCTCAATGTGCTATAATCGAGCCATGTCTCAGTGCAATGAAGAACCACTCCTCCACCTATCGTCATCCCGAGGCTTCAGCCGAGTGGATCTTCAGTGCGCTATAATTGTGCTATG
>CAZHZH010000044.1:2163-23466 GCA_964537205.1 uncultured Bacteroidaceae bacterium | reverse complement strand
GGAAAGACGGGGATTCGAACCCCGGAAACGCTTTGGGCGTTTACACGCTTTCCAGGCGTGCCTCTTCAGCCACTCGAGCATCTTTCCTTTAGCGTCGACAATACTTCTTGTTTGTTGCACTCCACACTGATAACGGACTGCGTCATTGCGAGTTTTGGGTGAGCTTGACCCTGCTCATCTGACCTGTGCCATTATTCAGGATACAAAATTAGTACAATCCGAAGACATGGCAAAATTCATTCGAGTATTTTTTACAAAAACCCCACTGAAACAATTCGAATACATGTGATACACCTTATTATATATATACCATGGTGTCAAGAGGAATTAGCACATCCAGAGTTGCTATCATCACCAATAGATGCATTAACACCTATACCCTCACATGTCCCAGTCTCAATGGTTGGTTATGTACTCATAGATTTCAAGAACATCTTGCGTGTCTACATTTCCGTCGCCATTGACATCCTGTACAGGCGATTCCGTACTGGTGGAAGTATCCCTCATGTACTCATACACATCAAGCACGTCCTGAGTATCCACATTCCCGTCGCCATTGACATCCTCCTTCTGGCGCAGTAGCGACTTGTATGTCTTGACCCTGACATTGCGAGTGAAACTGTATGCGTAATTATCCTTTTGTATTGTGTATGTCAATCCGACCAATGTGATAGAGTCTCCGTCGGCGTAATAAGGCACCTGCAGCTTGCCCTCGTCGGACAGAAGTTCAGGATGCGAGGATTTCCAACTGATAGTACTGCCCCAATAGGCTGTGTTCTGGGTCAAGTCGATATCCGCCTTTATTGTCTGGCGCGCCGTAACTGGCATTGTAAAGTTTGAGTGAGTCAAATCGACCGCGTAGTTGCCGTCTACATTGCACCCCCAAAGGCTCACTCCGGCACTTGATATGGCGGTGAAGCAGACCGAAGGCATGTTGGTTCGTGACACTACTTGTGGGAGTATGACACCATAGTACTCAGTGTATGCGGAAGTACCGCCTTTTGGACGAACACGTAGTGTGATGTACGACGTACCAGCTTGCCGTGTCCACCTTCCTGTATAGTCACCTGTTATTATTCCACTCTTTCGCAATACAATGGTAGAAGGAGAAGAATACGCTAAATTCTCGTAGTCCACTTTGTACGGATGAATAATAACCCGATATGTTCCGACAATATCGTTAGTGGTACAAATCTCCGTAGAGTCAATGTCCGCCTGCTTGTAACCCGCGTATGTGCCGTTGATGCCATTAAACTCGAACGGAGCGGCCACAAGCCACCCCTTGTTGTTCAAAAACAATTGGTGCACACGCACGGCATGACCCTCATCTCCTCCATTGAAGCGAGTGTGATAGACCAAGTAAGCACGTCCGTCGGTGTCGAGAAGCACAGAGTTGTGACCCTGGCTCAATTCGCACAACGACATGTTCTCCCACTGATACGAACCAAGGATTTTCATTCCACGGGTTGTCGCCGCATTAGGTCCATAGTTCATTTGATAGCTTGTATAGCGGGCGTTAGTGCCACTTGCATCCAAATATTCTCCATCAGGCGTTGCAGACCGGAAGTAGTGCATTTCATAACCGCCATTAGCTGTCAATCCACCATTGGTAACGAAGAGATAATAATAGTCACCTATGTGTTGTATGTATGATGCCTCACCCGACACATAATATCCACCTGCGATCTTCTTTCCGAAGTAGGGATCACTTGTCACAGCGTTTGTCGAACCGTTAATATTTGGGTAAGAGCATGTGTAGTCACGCAATCCTGTAGTCTTGTCGAGCTTCAAGATGAAGATGCCGCCCGACCAAGATCCGTAGCTCATCCACAGTTCACCATCCTCGTCGAAGAACACGCACGGATCTATGCAATTTGGCCATCTATTGCCCCAGCTCCTGCCCAAATCGTATCTTGACGGCAGCGACGACTGAGTTCCGATAGCCAGTTCCAAATCGGTTTTCTTGTAATCTGTACTGTTCCAATGGAAGCCAGAGAACACGACAGGTCCCTGATAGACATACGGGCCGGTGATTGCGGTTGACGTAAGCAGGACAATGGAAGAACGCCAGTCATCACCATTCAGACTCATGTAAAGGCACCAACGCTTTAAATACGGATTCCACAAAATGTCGGGTGCCCACTGGTTGCCACCAAGCGAAGCGTTGGCCTCCGTATACCGCCATGCCTCAGCGTCGAAATTGCCAAAATCGACCTCAACTGTGTCTGTGCCTTGCAGGATCTTCACCTTCTTAGTCTGGTTGGTATTGAAAACCCCCTCATAGCTTTCGGTACTTGTTACCGAGCCATTGGCGGTAGGTACGCCATAATACCAAGTCAAATACGACCAGTTTTGCAAGTCGCTTGTCTTCGCAGCCGCACGGTGTGACCCGAATATAAAGTAGTTGCTGCCTCCCTTCACAATCGAAGGGTCGTGCACACTGACCCTCTGATAGGCTACTGACTTGTATAATTTTCCGAGTTCCGACGCCTTCATCTCAATCAAGCTGTCCTTGTCGGTGTCAATCGCACTGACAGACAAGCTTGTGCATACCAACATAATAATGACAAAAAACAATCTATTCATAGAATCCTTAGGTTATTGGTAGAGTATCACCATGCAAAGATAAACAAAATAATCGAAAGTAGTAGCTTCCGATTACTTTATTTTTATCTGAACTGGCATATCATTTCTTCTTATCAGCTTTTGGTTGTTCTTCCTCGCGTATTTCCACACGCCGGATCTTACCGCTGATGGTCTTTGGCAATTCATCCACGAACTCAATGATTCGCGGAGCCTTGTAAGCCGCAGTGACAGTCTTCACATGTTCCCTCAACTCGTGAACGAAGCCTCGTTTTTCCTTCATGTGCTCATATCCTGGAGCGAGAACCACAGTGGCTTTCACCGCCTGTCCGCGTTGCTCATCAGGCACAGCGGTCACAGCGCACTCAAGAACCGCAGGATGTGTCATCAAGGCGCTCTCAACCTCAAACGGACCAATCCTATAGCCAGAACTCTTTATCACGTCGTCGTATCTGCCAACATAGAAGAAGTAACCATCCTCATCACGTGTAGCGAGATCGCCTGTATGGTAATAGCCGTCGTGCCAAACCTCCTTAGTCAGCTCCGGATTGCGATAGTACTCATTGAACAGTCCGAGAGGCACCTTCTCCGCCGTACGCACGACAATCTCGCCAACCTCGTTGGCACCGACCTCCTTACCATCGACCATCAAGTGTATATCGTACTGAGGGTTAGGTTTACCCATGCTGCCGGGTTTGACTTTCATCCATTTGTACGTACCCAGCGTACAAGTGGTTTCAGTTTGTCCGAAGCCTTCACGAATGCGCAAGCCAGTAATATTGAAGAACTTGTCGGAAACCGACGGATTCAACGCCTCACCAGCGGTAGTCACATACTTCAACGCCGAAAGGTCGAACGCAGCCAGATTCTCACGTACAAGATACCTGTATATAGTCGGCGGCGCACAGAACGAAGTGACATGATATTTCGCCACCATTCCAAGCAAGTCGGCAGGACGGAACATGTCGTGGTCATATACGAATACAGCCGCGCCTACAATCCATTGCCCGTAGAGTTTGCCCCATACGGCCTTGCCCCAACCTGTGTCAGAGACAGTCAGATGCAAACTGTCGGGAGTCAGGTTGTGCCAGAAGGCGGCAGTGGCGAGATGTCCCAACGCATACGTGTAGTCATGGATAACCATCTTTGGCTCGCCGCTTGTACCACTGGTGAAGTACATTATCATGTGGTTCTTCCTACCTCCATAGTGAAGGTGGCGAAGTTCCTTGACGGCAGGATCAGTGCTACCGAACCCCTTATGAATGTCATCCTCGGTCAGTGCCACCCACCCCTCAGGGACTACCGGACCTATACTTATTCTCATTTGCACAGTAGGACAAGCAGGAAAAGCGGAGTCTATGTGTTTCAATATATCCTCGTCGCCGCATGCCACGATCGCCTTAATGTCGGCTTGTTCACACCTGTATATTATGTCTTTGTCGGTAAGCAAGTAAGTAGCCGGAATCACGACAGCACCGATCTTGTGCAACGCAAGTATAAGTGGCCAGAACTGGTACCTGCGTTTGAGTATGCACATCACCATGTCGTCTTTTCTGATGCCCAAGGCAAGAAGATACGAGGCGATATTGTCGCTCATGCGCTTCATGTCACCGAACGTGAACCTTCTCTCTTCACCCTTGTCGTTAGTCCACAACAAAGCGAGCTTGTCGGGTTCTTCCTTAGCCCAACGGTCCATTACATCATAAGCAAAATTGAAATTCTCAGGAACAATGAACTCCAAGTTCTGTTCAAAGTCCTCCATACTCGAGAATTCTGTCTTCTTCAAAAAATGTTCGATCATACCTATACTTGTTTTATGATGCAAAATTAATTTATCTATTTCGAACCATCAACAACAATAGGATGTTATTTTTTCATTTTTCACAAGATTTTTATGTATGTGCAATCGATTAACCTCATTTTTGCACACATACTTCAAAACTTGTGAATTCTATAATTGCAAAGTACGAATAAAGCCGTTGTGTTGCAGTTTTACGAAATTGCACACAACGGCTTTAATTGGGTTAGTTGATCAGCTCCTGATTATTTGTACACGTTTATTTTCTCGCTGCCAGTATGACCAGAGTATTCAGGAGAATATGCACATTGCACGGTGGCCACTCCTGCAAGGTAAGTTCCCTCACGTGTTACATAATAGTCGATGTCGAATGTCGTCGTTCCTTTGGTGAACTTGTCAAAGAACACATCGACCGACGCATCGCGCATCGCCACATATCCGCCTCTGCCACCCATCCAACGATAGCCGGAATGTTGGTTAACCTGCTCAAAGCATGCAGGATGTTGAGAGCGCACCTGTACAAAGTCCATATCCCTGTCGGCGGTTATCGTCAGCCTTATAGTCACCTTGTCGCCCACAGAGAGTTTGGACTTCTTTGGATCAAATGTCTCTCCGCCAACGAGAATACGGCGTGTGATCTTAAGTTCTCCAGACGATTGATCCTTCAGGTTATCCATATCTTCAAGATAGCTTGCGTACACAGCCCCCCAAGCAATTCTGCCCTCGCCGTCCGCAGCCTGCGAGTCTTTGGAAGTAGAAACGACTTGAAGTTCCTTGACTCCACTTGATACAATCGCATCGTCAATGTGGGTCTTCACATAGCCCAACTGCTTTGCGAGGAACTTTGTAGTGTCAAGTTCCGCCTCAACAGGCTTTCCGTCAATCGAGAACGCGGGAACCGACCCAGTGAAGAATCCGTCAGAATTGTCCAACAGGAAGCTGACGGCTCCAATGGTATTCATCGGGTTGTCCCATATCTGAGTTTGCTTCTGTCGCAAGAGCCATATTTGCATATCGGCTATGAGCGACTGCTTGTCTGTGAGCGTAGATTGGCGTATTGCCCTCATTGCCGCCAACTGAGTTGGGATGCGATAGTCGCGCCATGAATAGTATGCGGCATCAGTGGCATAGTAGCGTCCCATACCTGGTTTGGTTACCGAGTATTCAATGACTGACTGCAAGAATTCATCCGCCTTCTTTGTATGCCCGAACACACGCAGCACGTATGCTGCAGTGGCACGTCCGTAGATAGTCAGGTTGCGGACTTCTTTCTCCAATTGCTTCAGATACGCCTCTCGCATTTCGCTAACGTCCTTGCCAACCTTACGATCCGGCATCAACGAACTTACATACAGATAGTACACATTAGTCACGTTTGGAACCTTGATTTTCTTCTTTGACTCCATGTAACTGCGATATTCCTCATTGTCGACGAAAGTCATACCCTTTTCAAGCATTCGCTTCACTTCATTATCACTTGAGTTGAGCATGGCGAGGTTCTCGCATACGGCAAGAGTGATATAGTAACTGCCCTTCATGCCGTCGAACCAGCTCCACGAGCCGTCTCCATTTTGAAGTTCGCTAAGTTTGTTCTTCGCAACGCCAGTACGCTGTCCGATCAATTCCTCATTGAACAGGTCAAGCAAGTTCCTGCGTTGGTTCGACTCTTTCATGGCGTCACGCAGCCATGGAGATTCATGCAGTACGATATCCTTCAATTCTTCATCGGCAGCCAATTCTGAATTGACACTTTCCGAATCAGTCGTGATGTGTTGCGATGACGCCAAAGCGACTTTAAGCCCAGGAACATTCTGAGCCAGACGGCTTGCGGCTGTATTTGCATAGAGTGAAGCCGCAAAACTGATCGCGTCGTTGTTCTCAGGCACCTTGATACCCTCAAGAGCTTCTATAACGGTCCATGCAGGCGTGGAAGTATACTCAAGCGTCATACTCTTCTTAGTTGCAGTCTTGCTGTTTTCGTTGAACAGAGTTGAAAGATCCACACTCTTCTGATTTCCGTTCTCTATATAGAATGGTGTAGTCTCCGTGATGTATTTCTTCGCCGTGAGGACAGGCAGGTAGTTGCGCTCTCCATCAGAGTACTCACCAGCCTCGACTGTAATCTCGCATACGAGCAACGGGTATTTGTCGGCCACCTCGAAGTAGAATTCCACAGGTTCGGTCTTTCCCGAAGCGACACCGACATGCTTGTTATCCTTAAACACGATGTGGTTTGTCTCAGGATCGACAAGCACCATCCTCACATCGGCAGTAATATCAGCCTCACTTTGGTTTATCACTCTCGACACGACGCTAACTTTGTCGCCCTCGCGTACAAACCGCGGCATGTTAGGCTGAATCATGAGCATTTTCTGTGCGACGCAAGTGGTGTCAAACTTAGCGTACTTGATGTCCTTTGTATGAACTATTCCCTGCAACCTCCACTTTGTGAGGCTCTCAGGCAACGTGAAGCTTATATGCACATCACCCGCTTCATCTGTAGTCAGGTGCGGATAGAAGAACGCAGTCTCTGCAAAGTTGCCCCTAATGTATTTCTTACTCTCATTCTTCTCGCCTGAGTCCGCAATCTGTACCGCAAGGTTCAAGCCAGAGATTCTTCCAGTAAGAGATGTTTCGACAGATGAATACTCTGTATCCCCGACAACAAGTCTTTCCATCGACGCAACGCCATTAGCGCGTGCGGACTTCATCAGCATTGGTCGTCCAAACAAGAAGCGTGTGTATGAGAACCGCATAAGTTCATCCCACGTCCGGTCGTTCCATTCAAACGACTTTATGTTTTGCGTCACGTTCAA
This sequence comes from uncultured Bacteroidaceae bacterium, assembly GCA_964537205.1. Taxonomy (GTDB): domain Bacteria; phylum Bacteroidota; class Bacteroidia; order Bacteroidales; family Bacteroidaceae; genus Colivivens. The sequence continues at coordinate 16,269 of CAZHZH010000044.1, read as the reverse complement.
ACCGATTCCGCTATTTGGGATTAAGAACCTTGCAGGCAAGCTTGTCATACTGCGCGGACAAGACGCGACAAAGTACCAATTCTGCCATCCTAATTGATCCAAAGAAGCGTCGTACATAGTCGCCATCACCTCCGCGGCATTGACAGTCTTGTCGTCCTTGTCCTTCACTGTCAGAATCCACTCCTCATTCTGTCCAGGAGCCAGTTTGTCCCTGAAAGTCTTCCAAGTGAGCTTGAGTTTTCGTTCCGGCTGTTTATAGGTAAATATATACATACCCGTAAACGTCTTTCCATTTTTTACGTATGCCAGTGACAGTTGCACCGCGTTTCCGTATTCTTTCTTGTAATCAACCTTAATACGATAAAGATGTCTGCCGACATTTAATATCTTGCGCTCAACGACCTTGTCCTTTGTCATTAAACAATAGAACAAATATACGTTGTCATCGCTTGGGGAGAAAAGTATTTCCCCTGGCTGATCTTCTGAGAACGTGTTGTTTATTCGGTATTCAAACGGTTTGTCGAACGCCGTATCAGCTCCGCGTATTTTTGTACGTATGTCGATTGCCTCTTGCGAATCATATAGTGTGACAAACGACCTTGTAGTTATATTATGTCCCTTGCCGTCAGTTGCCTTGAAGACGAACGTGTAATCGCCCATCGGCACAGAAGGGATGAAGACAGGTCGTCCTGTAGTGAACCTGCCGGTATATACGGTGTCATTGTTCGTGTTGAGTACGGCATACGTGCCGTCTACTTGCAATTTCTCATCGTATACGTTTACCGCATCAACTATGACCATATCATCCGCCTTCGATTTGTCAATCCACTTATTATGTAGAATACTCAGTCCGAAGCCGTAGTTCGACACGCGCAAACCGTAGTCTGTCGCCTGAGTCTCACCTGCCAGGTCGGTCACATCGACACTTACATCGAAGTAGGCTACACGGACTTTATCATCTTCGGCATCGAACGCTGATTCATACTCCTTCGCTGGCATTGTGCTTACTTTGATAATTGCACAACCATCATCATCAAGCGACACCGCTCCACTATCAACAGGCTCACATTCATATTTACTGAAGTAATTGCCGAATCTGAATCTACCATAAGAAACAGTATACTTTGCCATTCCGCCCTGAACAGGCACGCCTGAAAAAGACTTGGCCGTAATCTTGATATCAACCGTGTCGCCAATCGAAATCTCCTTCCCTGAGTCAACAGGGGCGGCACTCACTTCAAATGTCGGACGCTTGTATTCCTCAACCAGAACATTGAGTGAAGTCTTCGCCGAGTCAGCGTCCGCTATCAACAAGAAGCTGCCGGACATACGGTCCTTTGGCAATGTGAAGTCGGCATTGAACGAACCCCATTCGTTAGTTTCCACCGTCACGTCACCGGCATTGTCGCGATTCACATCAAGCAACGACAGACTCACTTTGGCGTTCGCCCTTACCCGAAACTCGTCCTTTCCCAAGTAGTCGAATAATATTCCAGCCGCATGAAGAGTCTGTCCCGGGCGGTAAATAGCACGGTCGGTATACAGGTTTACGACGTGCTTGTAGTCTATTACTCCACCTGGGATATAGACATAGTAAGTTGCCTTCGGTGTCACATCGTCCTCTCCCAAGGAAGCGCACATTACATGATAGGAATTTGTAACAATGCACATGCCTTCATCATTGGTGGTGAACTTTGTCTCATTGTCCTTGCGGTCGAAGAAGTGCAATGTCGCCCCACTTACAGGTTTGCCAGTCATCTTGTCAACGACCATGAAGCAACACGGATTCTTGAGTTGTGGAGCAAGTAACACTTGCAATGATGTGACATACAATTCGGAAGTCGATGTTTCACCGCCGTTCTTCAACACAACCACATAATGTCCTACCGGTAAGGTGAGCTTGTCGGTAAACGTACCTTTGTATGGCATGTTCTGAGCCATTCTCGCACGGCACAAGGAGTCCGTGGCCAAGGTAAGGCTGTGCGATACTACAAGTTTGCCGTCTGTCCTCAATTGGTGATTGCGATCTTCGCCCGCATACTTCCTCACCTCGACATTCGCTCCTGTAGTATTCTTGTATTCCACTTTCACATTGAACTCCAAGTTTGGATAAACAAAGTCCGGTAAACTAACGCTACACGACGACTGCATCAAACTCGCCTCCCGCATTTTGAAGAAATTCAGCAATCCAGACTTCGGAAATTGTTTCTGCGCCCAACGCACGAACGCGAGTTCCTCGTCATGTGAACTCTCTCCGTCGTCCAGCAAATCAGCATACCTCATCGCCACATCCGCTCCAGCCTCAAGTTCCTCCGACTGGTCAAGCAGTTGTTTTATTGCGTTCGCATACTCCTTCTGGCTCATGCGTTCCCGCTGATATTGCAGACTATTCAGAGTTGTAAGAGTCCATGCCTCACGATTGCCCTGCAACTTGTACAGATCCGCCATCTCGTTGAAAAGCTTTACTTTGAACTCATCATCGCGTGTGGTCTGCTCTGCCACATATCTCGCCATCACAGAAAGCATGTCGTTTCCGTAAAGCCGACTGTCGTCGCCAAGTGTCACAAGTGGCAGGTAGTCGTTGGACTTTTCCTTTGCGAGCGCCTCCTTGTCGGCCAGAGCCTTGTCGAAATAATCCTCTGAGATAGCGGTGAAGTCCTTCTGTCCGTCTGCGTCATAATCTTTCGTCGACGCATTGCGCATCACACCATAGGCCGACCCCAGAACAGCATTGTAGATTGCGGTTTCAACAGGTGTCTTGCACTTGATCTCAGGGAAGTTTTTGATGTCGAAACTGTCGGCGTCAATGTCACATTTCGCCTCTGCCACACTAATCCACGCCTTCATCATTTGAGGGAAATTCCGTTCCTTCACCGCCTTGTCGTATATGCGCATGGCGTCTTTCACCACCTGGCGTGGCAAGTCGCTATTGACATCCTTTTCCACGTCTTTCCACATAGTGTCATACGACTGAGCGCGACATGAAGTGCCGCCAACCACGCAAAGCGTGCAAATCGTAAGTAGGAATTTTACTATCTTCTTCATATATCGAAATGTTTATTGTTATACATTCAGAAATTTCCATGATCACCTCAGAACATTCATTACATAACCAATTGGTTGTTATGTTCTCAGATGGCAAAAATAAACATTTATGAGTTACAAACAAGCACCGCTATGCATGTTTAACATATATTAATCATTTTCCATCGGCATACAAACTTCAAAGACGTTGTTTTGCAGTGAAAGAACATGGATGAAGTCACATCAAGAGTTCAATGATTTATTCTTCCTTTTCCTTCTCTCACCAAAGTGACGAAGGCAGGCATGCAGACTAAATAGTGAAACAGATTGACCCGGCAAATCAATCAAAACACGACATTGGATATAGCGAATTTTTTCAATCCTGTACGCAACTCCCTCCAATTGGGCATGAAGGCGGCCATTCGGTCATAGAACTCCTTGTTGTGCGCATGTACATATTGGTGTGTCATTTCATGAAGTACCACATATTGTACGAACACTGTATCGACTTGCGCTAAGGCGACGTTGTACATAATGCTCCTTTTCTTTATGTTGAATGTCCCCCATACCGACTTCCTCCGCTGAATGCTGAAAGGTATCTCGTCACAACCCATCTTCACGTAATAGTATCGCTGGAACACTTGCAACACCATCGAAAGCCGCTCCTTGTAGAACGAGTCAAGTAGTTTCCTGCGACTTTCCGGGGTTGAGTTCTGTCCTACAGTCAATGTGATGGACTTGCCGTCGAACCTCACTTTGCCTCCACACTTGCCTGCAGTCTCTACACGCAGCGGGTATTCCACACCAAAGAGCAATACCACGTCCCCGTCCACATATTGCAAGCTCGAAGGCCGTTGCCGCGAACTGACCTTCTTAATTGCCTTCACTATCCACGCATAGCGTTGCTCTATGGCATCCAGTACATCCTTACGGCTGATGTACGATGCGGCACTGACACTCACACTGCCGTCGGGAGGCTTGACTCTGAAACTTACACCCCTCTTGTCCGTCTTCCACGAAATGGCTACCGGAATGCCGTGCAGGTCAATGATTTCCGTTTTCACCAACATCGAACGGCCTCCTGAAGTTGCAACCATCTTTCCATCGGGAGCAACCATACGCTGTCTTACCCTTTATTATGTGACCGATATGGCACACCGGACAAGGCAGTCCCACCCAGTCGTCTCCATTTGCCACAGTATGAACCGATGCCTTGACAGCGTCAGCTGTCTGTCTGGTCGTAGTCTTTGTCTTTGCTTTCCGAGGTTTGAACCCAGCCGGCACATTCTGGTTCGCAGGCTCGCGCACAGTCTTAGTCTTGCCACCGGCGGTCTTACCTTTCTTTTTCTCCTCCTCAACCACGGTGATACGCCGGTTGGAGTTGTCCGCCCTCACACTGACCACGATGTTAGTCACCATCTGCTTCAGCTCATCAATGAACTGCGTCGCACTATAGTCGTGCCTTTCTATTTGGCGCAACTTCTTCTCCCACAGCCCCGTCAGTTCTGCGCTCTTCAGTAATTCCTCATGAATCAACCCTATTAGCTCGACTCCAGTAGGAGTAGCGACAAGCGACTTGCGTTCCTTCCGTATGTATTTTCGCTTGAACAGGGTCTCAATGATGGCGGCGCGCGTTGAAGGTCGTCCGATGCCGTTTTCCTTCAAGGCGTCACGCAAGTCTTCGTCCTCGACAAACTTTCCCGCTGTTTCCATAGCCCTCAGCAGGGTTGCCTCAGTGTAAGGTTTTGGGGGAGTTGTCCACTTTTCCATCAGCGACGGCTCGTGCGGTCCCGTCTCCCCTTTCACAAAGGCGGGCAGGCTGCGTTCCTCACCGTCCTTTGCCGCTGTATCAGAGTCATTGTCGGTTGTCGTCTCGTCCTTTTGGTATATAACCCGCCATCCAAGGTCGGTGATTTGTTTTCCCGTCACCTTGAACTCCACATCGTCCGCCATGCCAAGCACGGTAGTGGTCAAGAACTTGCAATCAGGATAGAACACGGCAATGAACGACCGTGCTATCAAGTCATAAACTTTTTTCTCGATGTCAGTCAGGTTCTGCGCCGGCACGCCGGTGGGAATGATCGCATGGTGGTCGGTCACTTTCGATGAGTCGAACACTTTCTTCGATTTTACGAGCTTCTTGCCGTCAAGTGGTTTTGTGAATTGCTCATAGCCCCGTATGCCCCGCAATATAGCCGGACATTTCGGATATATGTCATCACTGAGGAACGTGGTGTCGACACGCGGATATGTAGTAAACTTCTTCTCATACAGACTCTGTATTGTCTGCAGGGTCTGTTCGGCTGACAGACTGAACTTCTTGTTGCAATCCACTTGTAGCGACGTAAGGTCGTAGAGCCGCGGGGGAGCCTCTGAACCTTTCTTGGCTGAGACATCGGTCACGGTAAATGGAAACTGCCGCACCTTCTCAAGATATTGCAGTCCCTCTTCCTTTGAGGTGAACCTGCCCTTCACCGCCTGAAAGGTCACGTCCCGGTAGATAGTGGAGAGAATCCAATATTGTTCTGGAACAAAGTTCTCTATTTCCCTCTGCCGGTTGACAATAAGCGCGAGAGTCGGTGTCTGCACCCTTCCGATCGACAGCACCTGCCCCCTCTGCCCGTACTTCAGCGTATACAGCCGTGTGGCGTTCATGCCGAGCGTCCAATCACCTATCGCGCGGCTGAGCCCGGCCTCATAAAGCGATTGGTATTCCGACTGGTCCTTAAGCGTGTTGAATCCCTCCCTTATGGATTCCTCCGTCAGTGAACTGATCCACAGGCGGCGTACAGGACATTTCGCTCCCGCCTTCTGCATGACCCACCGTTGGATCAACTCGCCCTCCTGACCAGCGTCACCGCAGTTGATGATTTCATCAGCGTCCTTCATCAGCTTCTCAATCGTGGCGAACTGTTTCTTTACGCCGTCATCATCCTTAAGTTTTATGCCAAAACGCGACGGTATCATGGGCAGGTCCCATAGGTCCCAACGCTTCCACTGCTGGTTGTACTCGCCAGGAGCCTTCAACTCGCACAGATGTCCGAAGGTCCACGTCACCTGGTAGCCGTTGCCCTCAATATACCCCTGCCTCATCGAAGTCGCTCCGAGGACGTTGGCTATGTCCCTTGCCACACTCGGTTTTTCAGCTATACAAACTATCATTCTATTGCCCCCACCTTTATTGCGTCCCTGCACTGTTCCATCAGCCATTTTGGAGTGGACGTGGCTCCACAAATGCCTACCGATGTCGCTCCGGCGAACCACGCGTTGTCGATTTCCCCCACGTCGTCAATCATGTGGGAGCGCGGGTTCACCTTGCAGCACTCGGAGAACAAAATACGTCCGTTTGAGCTTTTCTTGCCGCAAACGAAGAGTATGACATCGTGTTTCTTGGCGAATTCACGTATGCGCGGCATTCGGTTGGCTACCTGGCGGCATATTGTGTCGAAATAGTGAAACTCCGCCCCGTTCTCCATGTGCCTTTGTATATAACCAACAATCTCACGGAAGCCCTCAAGCGACTTGGTCGTCTGCGAGTAGAGCCGTATGTTGCGTGAGAAATCCAGCTTGCGCGCGTCGTCAAGGTTCTCTATGACGATGGCATGACCCTCGGTCTGTCCCACGAGTCCCACAACCTCCGCGTGACCGTTCTTTCCGTATATGACGATTTGGTTCTTGTGTTCGGGGTCGCTGTCGTAGTCAGCCTTTATGCGCTTTTGCAAATGCAGCACCACAGGACACGTAGCGTCGATTAATTGTATGTTGCGCTCCGACGCCATGCGATAGGTGGAAGGAGGCTCACCGTGCGCCCTTAGTAGCACACGCGTGTCGTGCAGCGAGGCAAGCTGTCGCTTGTCCACGCTGATAAGTCCCTTGGCCTTCAGCCGTTCGCATTCCCGTCCGTTGTGCACGATGTCGCCCAGACAATACAAGGAGGTTCCAGTGGAATCCAGTTCTTCCTCCGCCTTTCTGATGGCTGTTGTAACGCCGTTGCAGAATCCCGATCCGCTGTCGATCTCAATAAGCATATTATAATTTTATTGTTTTGACACAGCTTCGTTGAAGCGGTCGAGCAGCCATTGGTTCTGCTCGTCTTTGGTCATGTTGGAGTTATCGAGCACCAGTGCGTCGTCAGCTTTTCTCAAAGGGTTGACCTCACGATGGGAGTCGATATAGTCGCGTTCCCGTACGTTCTTCAGCACCGCTTCGAAATCCACGTCACTCTCACCCTTGCCGATAAGTTCGTCATAGCGGCGCTTCGCCCTGACCTCAGCAGAGGCGGTAACGAAGATTTTCAGTTCGGCATTGGGGAACACGGCGGTTCCTATGTCGCGACCATCCATCACGATTCCTTTCTTCTCACCCATCCGTTGCTGCTGGACTGTAAGCACTTCCCTAACAAACGGCAGCGCCGCCACCAAACTGACCTTCGACGACACCTCCATTCCTCGTATCTCATTCTCCACGACCTCACCGTTAAGGCACGCCATCGGCAACTTGGTCTTAGGATCAAGTACAAAGCCCGCTTCCGCCTCGTTTAGGCAGTCCTTCAGTCCCGCCTCATCAATGCCGTCCTCACTGGTCAGCCCTCTGCGGATGGCGAACAGGGTGATGGTGCGGTACATGGCACCCGTATCGACATAAATATATCCGACCTGCCTTGCAAGCCATTTGGCCATCGTGCTTTTGCCGCACGATGAATGCCCGTCGATAGCGACTATTATTTTCTTAGAACACATAACTCGCATTTAAAATTACAGACGACGAGGCGACGTGGTATTTTCCATACCCCACCCCGACCTTTATCTTGCGCAGGCTGAGTCCGGCTCCCATTGAGAAGCCCGCCCAATGGCTGCTATCCGCCACCTTCATTTCCTTCGCCCTGCGTGGATTGTAACCCACGGCGACCCACGTCGTGTTCGAAGGGAATATGTCCGCTCCGACAGTCATGTGGTGCCCCAGTTTGCCGTCATCCCAATCCGTCAGCTGGTCGAAGGTGACCGACACACGGATGGGCGCGTTCGCGAAGTCCTTCGTCAATCCAAACAGGAGGTTGAAAGGCAGCGACTCGTTCTTGTCGTAGAGTGCGTCCACCTGTCCGCCGAGGTTCAGCCCCACGAGGCTGACCGACCACCCTGCGTCAGCATTGTAATAATTTATTCCGAGGTCAATGCCTATCGCCGTTGATGAATACTCGCCGTATTTCGACATGAGCACTTTCGCCTGCACGCCTCCCGACCAATAGTCGCTCAGCAGATAAGCATAGCCCCCCTGTATGTTGATGTCCTTAGCCGAGAACGAGCCGGTCTCGTTGAAATCGGCGTCGGTCTCCGTCATTGAGCCATAATCGAGCAGTCCCGCCCCAAAAGCCCACGTGCCCCGTTCTCCGGAGTGTCTGACAAAGGCGGTGCCCAGCTTGTTGGTGTTTGATATATAAGAGGTGTAGCTGAAGTTGAGAGTATTATCGGACACGTTGGCGGCTAAGGCGGGATTTGAGAACACGAGCGTGGCGTCGTCCTCAATGACACTCACGTTGTTTCCTCCCAATGCGGCAACATGGGCCGACGTGGGCACTTCCAGAAACTGGTACCCCGCGTCTCCCTCTTGCGCCTGCGCCTTGACGACGAACAGCCCGACCACCCCGAGAAGCCATTTGGCACTTCTATGCCAACACAATCTCCGGATGCTAAGCCCCTTCCGCCTGTTTAATTGGAAAAAATCCATCATTTCTTGATAATCTCATAATATTCCTGCAGAAGCTTGTTTGCGGCGACGAACGAAGTCATCTGTCCGCCAAGCACCAGGTTCTCCATCTCCGGAATCATAGCCTTGATATGCTTGTTGTAATAGAAGCTGTTCCGCAAATGCTCGTTGATGCTCTCGTACATCCAATATTTCGCCTGCTCGTTGCGACGGTACTGGAAGTAGCCCGAGGCCTTCACCTTGTCGATATAGTCGAACACCATGTCCATCACCTTGTCCACGTTCAGGTTGTAGAAGCCAGAATAGCACTGCACCTCCGGAACTATGCCGCTGTCGGGCAGCGGGAACAGGTGGAGGGCGTTGCGGAAGTGGTTGGCGGCGAGTGCGGCCTTGTCCACGTTGTTTCCGTCAGCCTTGTTGATAACAATGCCGTCGGCTATTTCCATAATGCCGCGCTTTATGCCCTGCAGCTCGTCGCCAGTACCGGCCAGCTGAATAAGCAGGAAGTAATCGACCATCGAATGGCACGCGGTCTCACTCTGTCCCACACCCACTGTCTCTACGAATATCTTGTCGTATCCGGCCGCCTCGCACAGGATGATGGTCTCACGGGTCTTGCGCGCCACGCCTCCGAGCGAACCTGCCGTCGGCGATGGGCGTATGAACGATTTGGGATGCACGGCCAGCTTTTCCATCCTTGTCTTGTCGCCCAGGATGCTGCCCTTCGTCTTCTCGCTCGAAGGGTCGATGGCGAGTACCGCCAGCTTGCCTCCGTACTTCTCAAGCACGTAGATGCCGAAGTTGTCAATACTCGTCGACTTGCCCGCTCCCGGCACGCCCGAGATGCCGATCCTCACGGAGTTGCCCGAAAACGGCAGGCACTTCTCTATCACTTCCTGCGCCACTGTCTGGTGTTCGGGGAGCGTACTCTCTATCAAGGTGACAGCCTGGCTCAACCTCGTTACGTCGCCCTTCAATATGCCGTCGACATACTCGCCCGGCGTATATAGCCTTGTGCGTTTCTTCCTCATCTTGCCAAGATAAGGATTCACCATCTCCTGATGATCCACTCCCGCGTTGACCGTCAGTCCTTCATATTCCGCGCTGTTCTCCGGATGCTCCATATCAATTGTATTTTATCATTAGAAAGGCAAATCGCCACTAATATATAATAACGAATCAGCCCTAATATTATTTCTGCAAATTTACGAATAATTCTCCGTTCCTCAGTGTCATCCCGTGTTTATTTCCGCTTTTCATCACAAATCCGCAGAGCCATACGCCCGTATTTGAGAAATTATCACTAACTTTACACCCGAGTTTGATATCATGCGTATGAAAAAGACAAAAATACTCAGCCTGCTCCCAGTACTTCTGCTTACACTACTTATAGCAGTGTCATGCTACGACTCGGCCGACACGGCTCGTGAAATGAAATTAAAGCAACTCGACAATATATTACAGACCGATCCTAAGCGGGGGCTCGACAGCGTGATGGCGGTGACTGACTTATACAAGGACGGATTAGAATACACGAGGAAGCGGTTTGACCTGATTAAGTACAAAGCTGAGACATTGTGCGGCGTGACTCATAAATCAGACAGCACGATACTCGCATTGAACAAGTATATATATTTACATAGCGCCGGCAATACTCACGAGAAAATGGAAGTGTTATACCTTACCGGCACCACATACCAAGAGATGAGGAAAAACGCCCAGGCTCTCACATGGTTTGACGAGGCCAGGCGGTTTGCGGAAACAAACACACTTGAAAGAGAAGACTCCATTGCGCTTGCCGGTGTATTCAGCAGAACGGCCATCATTTACCATGAGACGCAAGAATGGCATTCTGCCTACACTGCAATGAGAGAATCGTTCGACATACAAGAAAGTCTTAGGATTTCGGATTACAATACATATCAACGCATGGGCAGATTTTCATTTCAAGTGGACAGCTTGGCATTCGCTAAAACCTGCTTTAGCCAATGTATGGAATTGATGCTTAAGAATGATCTTAAAGACTCACACGCCAACGATTATCTTGGTGAGCAGTTGTCTTTCTACTCTGAAACACACGACACTTGTCTTGCAATTCAAACCCTGAATGTCATAAAAAGGTTGGATGCCGGCACATTAAATGCGAACTTATATACAGCATTGGGCGACTACCATTACAACATTACCCAAGCCACCGACTCATCCGCTTACTACTACTTACACGCTTATCATGCCGTGACGGATATTACACAGCAAGCATATATATGCAAACAACTGTCCATGCTGTTACATGCCAATGGGAAAGATCACGAAGCCTTTGCATTCATGGCCGCAAACTACAGGTTTCAAGACTCCATCAACAACATAACAAGAACGAAGAAGGATGTAGTGATAACAGATGCTTTGTCGTCCGTCAATAATACCAAGCTCACACACTTACAGAACAATCTTGAAGAATCCTGGATCCGACTGTTTCATGCGGGATTCATTGTGTTCATGTTCTTCATTGTATTCGCCGCAGCCTTGATAATCATCGTAGTCAAAGAATGGAGGAAGAAGTACAACACCGACATGAAAACAGTTTCCGACAAGTTGAACTACGTTTCAAAGCAGCACACCGACCTGTCGGAAAAAGTAAAAATAGACAAACAACTGCGTGCGGAATCCTCAACCGACATCTCTGTTTTAACAACACACCTATCAGTACTCAGTAATGATATAGATAAAAAGTTGGAACAAGAATCATGGGACACCATCTTCAATACGGTAGACAAAACTTATCCAAACTTCAGGAGACAGATCCTCGACCTTTGTCCAACTATCAACAACAAGGACTTAGTGTTCATCTACCTGCTGAAGCTTGGATTCAAACAAGCCGACATCTCACGCATTCTAAAGAACGCACCTTCAGTCATCAATCGGAGATACCACCATATAGAGTCAATGTTTAATGTCAGCCTCGACTCCTTAATCCATGATTTCACATAGGTCCCAATATCACATTATTGAGCAGAACCAAAAAGTATACCGCAAAATACGACGCAAACAATCCCACAGAGATGAGTACCGAGAAGAATATGACGTGTCTGTTACGTCTCACTTTCCTAAACGGATACACCAAATGGCTCACGGTAATCCACGGGACAAGCAACGTCCAAAACAAATCATAGAACAATGTTATCCTTCCCCTTGGCGCGCCTTCGACAAGGAATGTATCACGCATAAAAAGAATCTTGAACCCTAAGAACACCAGGCAGTAGAGGCCAAGAGAAAGCAGAAAGAACTTAAGATACTCGTATTTTGCACCTGTCCATTTGACAGGAACCAGAAAATAGAGCATGCACATCCAAGGAACAATACCCAAGCAAAAGTTGCGCCTCATATCTTGAATCAGCAACGTTGGCGACAGACTTCTTGTAATAAACAACAGTCTGTATATCATGAATGCGAGGAAATACACACCTACCGTAACCAAAAAGAACTCAATCAATCTGTATTTGCCGCCCAGCCATCTTTCGGGGCAGACAAAATAAGCCAAAGTGATAAACATCACCATCACTCCGTCAAACGGGAAGAACACACCTATCATAATATCTTAAATATATTATTTTATCAAACATTGGAAACATCAAGAATGCGAACAAAGATACAACATTTTCACTAATCCCCAAGTTCGCCAACCACTATATTTCGTCGCACTCACGTTAATATACCATACATTTTGTATGAAATTAGTTCATGCTCATTGTGTGTCAGCAGTAAGCAGCATGAGAGCACCCATTCCAATTTCGTTCCAACATTCTCCATGCGATAACGAAATGCAACAATCACTCCCAGGAAAACTTAATGCCGTTACTTTTGGAGTGCAGTCACCCATTGGACCATTATAATCCATACATCTTGTTTTTTCAAGCGAGCAATTTCCTGTAGCCCATTGTGGAAACTCCAAAGAACAATTCGTTTTTTTGTGATTATTGGTACAACTGACTTTTTTTGAATCACCCTCTTCAGGAGTCGCCAAGATCACAGTCTTTGCATTTTCCTCACATGTTCTATATCTTACTCCTAAATCAAATATTATGGCATTATCCTTCTTATATAATTTATCTGGATGAACGGTTGAATATAATTTTGTAGCGACACTGTGTTCCGTTGGTTTCCTACCTGCCAGTTTTATTTTGGCGATATTTGTGATGCCATCAATAGTCAAGAGACCTTCATGGTTTGCCCCATAATAATTGCGGTTGTCATATAGAATAACAGCATCTCGAAGCGGATAATATATACGAATAGAAGAGTCCAGGACACAATACGAATCCTTCATCGGATAATCGTCATTTTGTAGCATCCTTTTCAGATATTTGTATAAGTCCGATTTACACTCAATAGTAGTATAACCAACTAAATATACAGAGTTTAATGACTCTGCCCTTGTACTTAGTTTGTTCCTACTAATAAACTCTTTCTCAAATTGCTCTGTCAAATTCTCTTGAACTGATTGTTCATAATTCGTACAAGAGTCGTACGAACCTTCTTGATTGCATGAATCGAAACATAAGATCGCACACATGCATATCACACAGAAACTGATAACTTTAATCTTCATAATGTTTTTATTTTTTGTGATTAATAAATGGTTTTATATTCTGACTCGTTACAATAACCTCTATGGAGTTTCACTTTTTAATATTTTATCATAAACTGTCATTTGCATATTATCAATATCTTTTGATGGAATCTTCACCTTTTTACGCATGATCTCATTGGCATATTTTAAAGCCTGTTCTTGATTGTTATTCTTGTAATAAATCATAGCGATCTGATATAATGGCCTGAACCTGTTGGGACACATATAGTGCGCTAAAAGATATGCGTCTACAGCCTCGCTCGCTCTATGCTTTTCTTCATTTGCATAACCTTTTATAAGCATCAATTCATATGACACACATAAACTTTCACACTTATTTTCCGCGTCAATACACTTGTCGATCATACCATGTAAATATAATTCCGCACAAAGATTATACATGTACCTTGGATTGACTTCTAATTTTGATTCTAAGTCGCAGAATTCTTTAAAGTGGTTATCATGACTATAGTGTACCGCATATAAACAGCTTTTCCATTTTACTTGGGCAGCCAAGTCTGATATCGTCCTCACACTCTTTACAGACGTGATTATCACTATCAGTGACAATACTACAATAAGGATTTTATTTCCAGGTATGAGTTTGTACAGCGTCCTTTCGTTGACAATCAATATAACAATATCAATTGACATAATAAGCCAAGTGAACGGATACTTTAATGGGTACGAGAACATTGAATAGATTAGTATCATCACAAAAGAGACAAAAGCACATTGACATAGAATATCTT
>CAZHZH010000044.1:0-2063 GCA_964537205.1 uncultured Bacteroidaceae bacterium | reverse complement strand
AAATCCGTTATAACCCATTCCACAAAGAAATCTATCCTTAACCACATTGGCAGAAACTCGCCATATCAACAACCTTCCATTAGCAGAATCTATATTGCAACAATAGAGTACCACCAATAACAATGACAACAACGGTATTATAATAAAAATACGTCTATAAGAAAATCTCCTTTTAAGAAGGTGAAAGACCAAGAACATAACAGCAATACATAGTATGCCAACTCTTGACTTTACAAACAATACGCAAAGGATTGATAAAGTAAATACAATCACGAGAGCAATTCGATTAAGTCTCAACAACAAGACAAACGGCAACGTAAAAACCAGCCAGGAGGTGACTCCATTTATCACCTTGGCATCAAATGTAATGTCGTCACAAACTACTACATATATAATATAAGGTATTATAATTATACTAAGCAACGTCTTACTATTTATTTTACAGGTATGTTTCAATAACGATCTTTCATAACGACACTTTTGAAATACAACAATCATACTTACTATACATACGAATATTATATATGACTCAAACACCAAGCATGCGACAAGTTCTTTCGAAAGCACGCTGTCGAAGGCATAATCATAATCAATATAAAAGATTGATGCCAGAATATATAAAAAGACGAAACAATACGTTGTTACCAATATGATTTTTTTCATTTTAAATTACTGCTATCTGCTTAAAAATAGTCGCTGTCGGAATACGCTGAACCATATGAGTCGTTGTACCTCTCACCCACTGATTTTCATTCACTTCGTTCTAGATGCGAAGCATCAGGTTGCCACAATGAAGAGGCAACAAACACTGTCGCCGGTACGACAGCCGGCCGTTCTTTGTCCAGGCACAACATAATACATCTCCGGTTTGCTTTTCGTCTGTTAGCAGAGTCATTCATCATGGTCAGACTGCCGTTGAAGGTTGAATTTGATATGCAGCACGGTATGGGAATGCGTCCTGTCAAAAAAAGTCATGCTAAAGGTGAATGGAATGGCTTCCCCCATCTCCATGGCCGTACTGACCACAGCGGAGACGGTCTCCGGCGGCATGTCCCTCCATCCTTCCACGTCCAGCACGAGCAGCGGCTTCAAGCTGCCGTCGGGTCTCACCATGCAGGCCAGGTCAGCTTCCGTTTCCACTCCCCTCAGCCTGTCGGGGGCATGTTCCGCCAGCCATGCGGCGGCGAATTTCTCAATGCCTATCGTTTCGTCCGTCAGCATGGTGTAGCCGGATGAGTAGTTGCGTGCCTCAAGTGGTGTAGGAACGTCGCAGACCATCATGTCGTAGTCATACTCATACCTGGTGTCCGATTTCTTCACCAGCACGACACCGTTCGGACATCCTCCCCTGTAATGGGACTTCACGAAATCTCCCGTATAGTATCCTATCAGGGCGAGGCTGTCCTCGCCGAGCGTGAGGAACTCCCGTCGGCTTATCTCCACGCTGTCAAGGAGGAACAGCGGATCATCGTTCCCGAAGAAGTTGACCAGTTCATTGTTGCGGTACATATAGGTCTCGTATTCCCTGGCATTCATGAAGGACGTCCTCTTCCGCCTGTTGCTTACGATAATCACGACCCCAAACAGATCCTTCTCACTGCCCGGCGTGAAACGGCCGCATCCGGGAGCAAAGACGTGCATGGTGTGGCAGTCGGGAAAAGACAGGAACTCGCGTTTGCCGATCCTCGTATTCCGCACGTCCTCCAGTATGAACACGGGGTCGTACTTTGGAAACCTGTATTCAAGGAGACCGATTTTCCAGAGCTGGTTGTTGAGGGTGTTGTCGGCATAGGCGGCCCTGTACGTTATGCCGTCCGTCGCCATTTTGGCAAGATCCCCGCTCCACACCTGTATGGCCCCGTCTTTGGCGTAGTCGCCGTAAAGCAGTCGCGCGGTGTCGGGCGGAAGTACTGTCACCCTAACACCGTCAGCCTTCAGGCTGGTGAACCCCTCACGGGACAGCGTGTCCAGTCCGTATGTTATCAGCGGCGACCTGCCCGCAAACTCATTTTCCAACAGCTGCCTCCTATCAGATTGCGTAACGCCTGTAGTCTGCGAATACA
>CAZHZH010000043.1:0-23580 GCA_964537205.1 uncultured Bacteroidaceae bacterium | reverse complement strand
CGTTTGGGGTCGGACGTGACATCTCTTATCGTGATTGGCATGATTATTTGTTGCAAATGCTTCAGATGGGTTTCATTGAGATAGACTATAAAGAGAATCAGCATTTGAGAATTACACGGCTTGGTAATGAAGTCCTGCATGGGAACCGCAACGCTCAACTGGCGGTGATAGTCAGGGAGGACTATCGTGTAAAGACGAAACGCGACAGCAGGCAAAAGGACTTGTTTGTAACCCAGGTTGGCGAAGACAGGCAGGAAGATTCACTCTTGTTCAACAAGCTGCGTGAACTCCGCTTGGAAATCGCACGGGAGAGACGTTGTCCGGCTTTTGTAATCATGTCCGATCGTACGCTTCACGCTTTGGCTGCGAATAAGCCTGTAACTACTGAAGATTTTGGGAATACATTCGGCATCGGCGAACATAAATGCAATCTGTTTGGCGAACGCTTCGTTGATGCTATAAAGCGGTACCTTTCTGATTCAAGCGCAAGCTTCCCGGAAACCACATAGAGATGCTGTTTCCCATGCTCTTTCTTACGGTGCGTGCTGAAGCATCGGGGTCAGGCATGGTGACAACACTGCGGGGTTCGCATCAGCTTTCCCCTGCACTCTAATCAAAATAATGTGCGCCGGGTGGCCGGCAATCGGAATATTTCTGCCAATTCATCGTGTCATACAAATAATTTGTTGTAACTTTGCAGAGTAATTTGGATGATTATGTCTTGCATACTTCATATAGAAACATCAACGGATGCCTGTTCGGTGGCGGTCAGCCAAGACGGGCAAGTGATATTCAGCAAGGAAGAGCAGGAAGGTCTGTCGCATTCCCAGCTGATTGGTGGAATGGT
This sequence comes from uncultured Bacteroidaceae bacterium, assembly GCA_964537205.1. Classification (GTDB taxonomy): domain Bacteria; phylum Bacteroidota; class Bacteroidia; order Bacteroidales; family Bacteroidaceae; genus Colivivens. The sequence goes on along the minus strand of CAZHZH010000043.1, from coordinate 22,733 downwards.
TGACGAAGCCCTTTCGTTCACCGACAATCACGCGATACCGTTTGACGCCGTGGCAGTCAGTTCGGGTCCGGGCAGCTACACAGGGCTCAGGATAGGAGTCAGCGTGGCGAAGGGGGTGTGCTACGCGCGCGATCTGCATTTGATATCAATACCGACATTGGAGCTGATGTGCGTACCAGTGCTGCTGCACGAGGAGCTTCCGGACGATGCGTTGCTCTGCCCGATGATAGACGCGCGCAGAATGGAAGTATATACGGCGTTGTTCACACGCGCCCTCACTCATGTTACCGACACCATGGCAGTGAAGGTAGACGCGGCTTCGTTTTCCGCCCAACTGGGGCGGTGTCCCGTGTATTTCTTCGGCAACGGAGCGGCAAAGTGCATGCAGGTAATCGATCATCCGAATGCGCGTTTCATAGACGGGGTGAAGCCGATGGCGAAATGGATGGCCCCATTGGCGGAGAAGGCGCATGCACGAGGCGAGTTTCAAGACGTCGCTTATTTCGAGCCGTTCTACCTCAAGGACTTTATAGCGGTCAAGGGTCGTTGTGAATTGCTTAAAAATTAGCATCTTTGCAACTATCAGTTACAATGAAAGCATGCAAGAGCTTGTATAAACATAGAAGAGACAGAAAGATAACAATACGGAAATGGACTACAATACACAAAGATCAAAACTGGTCTTGCCCGAGTACGGGCGTTGCATTCAAGACATGGTGGAATACGCCATGACGATAGAGGATAGGGGCGAACGCCAACGTTGCGCGTACACCATCATCGACCTTATGGCGAACATCCAGAAGTTCGACGGCAATGAAGAGGATTTCTTCCAAAAGCTGTGGAATCACCTGGCTTTGATTTCAGGCTATAAGCTCGACATTGATTATCCGGTGGAAATACAGCATGCGGACGAACAGGAGCAAAAGCGGGAACGGGTTCCATATCCGCAGCAGAGAATAAAGAAAAGGCATTACGGACTGCTCGTGGAACGCCTGACAAAGAAGCTGGCGGAAATGGAGCCGGGAGAGAAGAGGAACAAACTTACAGAACTGGTGGCCAACCAAATGAAGCGCGACTTGGCGAACTGGAACGCAAACGCGCTGAGCGACGAGAAAGTAGTCGACGACTTGGCGGAATACACCGACCAGAAGGTGGCAGTGCTGCCGTCTGAACTCGACCTGATGAGCGACAAGCAGGTGCTTGCGGAAATACAGCAGACCGGCACCGGAAAAAAGAAAAAGAAGAAGTGACATGGCTTCGTTCATAATTGAAGGCGGACATACGATGCACGGGGAAATCACTCCGCAAGGCGCGAAAAACGAAGCGTTGGAAGTGATTTGCTGCACCCTGCTTACGAGCGAGCCGGTGACAATATACAACATTCCAGACATACTCGACGTAAACAACCTTATCATGCTCTTGAGCAGCATGGGGGTGGACGTGCGGCATGGAGACGGCCACACGTGGACGTTCCAGGCGAAGGAACTGAACATGGACTATCTGCAGAGCGACGAGTTCATGCACGAATGCTCAAAACTGCGTGGGTCAGTCATGTTGCTCGGTCCGCTTTTGGGCAGGTTCCATAAGGCTTATATAGCAAAGCCCGGCGGAGACCAGATAGGGCGCAGGCGGCTTGACACACATTTCACAGGCATCAAGGAACTGGGAGCCACGTTTGTCCACAACGGAGCGAGGGACATATATGAGATAGAGGCTCACAACCTCAAGGGCAAATACATGCTGCTTGAAGAAGCGTCGGTCACAGGCACGGCGAACATCATCATGGCGGCGGTGTTGGCCGACGGTACGACACAAGTCTACAACGCCGCATGCGAACCGTATATCCAGCAGCTGTGCAAGATGCTGAACCGGATGGGAGCGAGGATATCTGGCATTTCGTCGAACCTGCTTACCATCGAGGGCGTCGGGGAACTGCATGGAACCACTCATGAGATTCAGCCCGACATGATTGAAATAGGTTCGTTTATAGGAATGGCAGCTATGACGGGAAGTGACATTACTATCAAGAATGTGTCGCACGCCAACCTGGGCATAATCCCGAACGCATTCCGCAAGCTGGGAATAATCATCGACCAGGCGGGTGATGATTTGCACATTCCCCGGCAAGAACACTACGAGGTGTGCAATTTCATGGACGGGAGCATGTTGTCGTTCGCCGACGCACCATGGCCCGGACTGACTCCCGACCTGCTCAGCGTGTTGCTCGTCACGGCCACACAGGCGCACGGGTCGGTGCTCATCCATCAGAAAATGTTTGAGAGCCGGTTGTTCTTCGTTGACAAGTTGATTGACATGGGAGCCCAAATCATACTGTGCGACCCGCACAGGGCGGTGGTCATAGGACACAACCAGAAGAAAAAGCTCAGGGGCTCGCGCATGTCGTCGCCCGACATACGTGCGGGAATAGCGTTGCTGATCGCCACCATGAGCGCGGACGGGACGAGCCAAATAAGCAATATCGAGCAGATTGACCGTGGTTACGAGGATATCGAACGCCGGTTGAATGCCTTGGGGGCGAGGATTGAGCGTGTGGAATAGTGAGTCGGATGCATGTCGGATAATGCAATGAGAGCGGAATATGATAAAGAAAGAAGACACATATAAGATTGGACGCATCGGCAGACCCCACGGTCTCGGAGGAGAGGTCGTGTTCAACTTCACCGACGACATATTCGACAATGTCGGCTGCCCGTATCTCATTTGTGAAATCGATGGCATACTTGTTCCGTTCTTCATAGAGGAATATCGCTTCAAGAGCGATTCGTCGGCAATAGTGAAGTTTGAGGATGTAGACTCGGTGGAGGCGGCACGTCGGATTGTCGGGGCTGACGTGTACTTTGAGAGAAAATATGCAGGGCGAGGCAGTCAGGACGAGGTGTCGTTGGACTTTTTTGTCGGTTTCACAATAAAGAAACCCGACGGAACGGTGATAGGCGAGATTGTAGACACGGATGTGAGTACCGACAACTGGTTGTTCGTCGTCAAGCGTGACGGCACTGCGGAGGAAATACTCATTCCCGCCCATGAGGAATTCATTAATGACATTAATCAAAAGAACAAAATAATGGAAATGGACCTGCCGGAAGGTCTTCTGAACTTATGAACGAGAGGAAAAGGATCGCCATATTAGGCTCAACTGGTTCCATAGGGACACAGGCGTTGCAAGTTATCGAAGAACAGTGCCAGCTATACGAGGCGTATGTGCTTACCGCTAACAACAACGCCGACTTGCTTGTCAGCCAGGCGCGCAAATTCAGACCCGAAGCCGTGGTGATAGCAAATGAGGCTCATTATAACAAGGTGAAAGCCGCGCTGGAAGATCTGCCGATAAAAGTGTATGCAGGCGCCGAAGCCTTGTGCCAGGTTGTGCAGGATGATAATGTGGACGTAGTACTGGCTTCAATGGTCGGGTTTGCCGGACTGAAACCGACCATCAGTGCCATAAAGTCGGGCAAGGTCATCGCATTGGCGAACAAAGAGACCCTTGTGGTCGCAGGCGAACTGATCAACAGACTTGCCGCAGAGTATAAGGTTCCGATATTGCCTGTTGACAGCGAGCATTCGGCGATATTCCAGTGCCTTGAGCCGGGCAACCGTATTGAGAAGATATTGCTCACGTGCAGTGGCGGACCATTCCGCCTGTTGTCCGCGGAGGAACTGAAAAACGCCACAAAGGCCCACGCGCTCGCTCATCCTACGTGGAATATGGGGGCGAAGATAACAATTGACTCGGCCACACTAATGAACAAGGGCTTCGAGGTGATCGAAGCAAAATGGCTGTTCGGCGTAAAACCTGAGCAAATACAGGTCGTGGTACATCCGCAGTCGGTCATACATTCCATGGTGCAGTTTGAGGACGGCGCGGTGAAGGCTCAATTGGGAGTGCCGGACATGCGGTTGCCTATACAATACGCCTTCAGCTATCCGAGACGCCTGAAGGCATCGTTCGACCGGCTTGATTTCTTCAAAATAAAGGATCTGACGTTTGAAAAGCCTGATACGGAACGCTTCCGCTGTCTCGCTTTGGCATACGAGGCACTGGACAAGGGAGGCAACATGCCTTGCATCGTGAACGCCGCCAATGAGGTGGCCAACCGCGCGTTCATCGAAGGCCGCATTTCGTTCCACCGGATAAGTGAGATTATCGAGCAGGCGATGGAGCACATGCCGTTCTCCAACGACTCAGAGTTGGAAACCTATTTGGCGACAGACAAAGAGACAAGACAATTTGCGACGACATTATTATAATTCACACGTATTCAACAATAGAAACCATTACACATAAAAGAAATACATGGAAGTAGTACTTATAAAGATAGCACAAGTGATAGCGGCGTTCAGCTTGCTTATAGTATTGCATGAAGGCGGCCATTTCCTGTTTGCCAAGTTGTTCAAGATCAGAGTTGAGAAATTTTATTTGTTTTTCGACTTCCCGATTGTGGTACCAAGACCGCAGTTCGCATTCCTGACGTACAGAAAGGGAAAATGGTCGATACTAAAATACACGAGGATAAAAGACGCAGGCAACAACGAAGGAACCGGCCAGCCCGACTACACAGTGAGTGCCTTCTCCGTGATTTTAATCAACAAGGGAAAGGTGCAGTTCTGCAAGTGGGAGCACAATCTTGAAAAAATACAGGAAGAGGAGATGAAACAACCCGACTATGCTACGGAATATGGCATAGGATGGCTGCCGCTCGGCGGATATGTGAACATCTCGGGAATGATCGACGAGTCAAAGCAAGAACTGTCGTCCGAACCGAAACCGTGGGAGTTCCGAACGAAACCCGCCTGGCAACGCCTGCTTGTGATGCTCGGCGGCATATTGATGAACTTCATCACCGCATTCGTCATTTACATGGGTGTACTCTACACGTGGGGGGAAAGCTATGTCAAGCCGACGGACATCACCTACGGGCTGAAATTCAATGAGGTCGCAAAGGCCGACGGGTTCGAGGACGGCGATATCATCATCAAGACGGACGGCAATGAAGTGAAAACCTGGGACATGAATGTACTGAGGGACATATCGAACTCAAGTGAGGTTACCGTTTTGAGAAATAAAAAGGAAGTCAACATCAGCATGCCGTCGGATATGAACATGCTCGAAATGATACAAAGCATGCCTCCATACGCAGACTTGCTGATCCCGCTCAATATCGACAGTATTGTGGAAGGCTCACCGGCGGCTGAGGCGGGACTCAAGCCCCATGACGTGATTGACGAGATTAACGGGGAGAAAATAGAAAGCTACAACGACATCGTGTATTTTATGGCGTCGCTTAAGTCCTCCCTTAACGAAAACTCAACAGCGGCAGACAGCTTGAGGCAGCGGAGTGTGTCGCTGGTGGTGAACGGCTCCGATACGATGAATGTAGTCCTGACTTCTGAGTTCACGCTCGGATTCCAAAACAAAATACCAGACTACAAGATAACCAACAAGCAATACGGACTGTTGGAAAGCATTCCCGCAGGTATAGCCTCGGGCTGGGACAAACTCGCCAGCTACGTGAACGACTTGAAGTACGTGTTCACCGCACAAGGGGCGAAGAGCGTTTCGGGGGTCATCGGAATAACAAATATATTCCCGGAAACATGGAACTGGCAAAAATTCTGGTTGCTCACCGCATTGCTTTCGATAGCGTTGGGCGTGATGAACCTGCTGCCTATCCCCGCACTTGACGGCGGACACGCCGTATTCGCCTTGTACGAGATAATCACACGCAGGAAACCAAGTGACAAAGTGCTTGAGAGGGCCCAGTATATCGGTTTCATGCTTATTATAGCATTGCTGATTTTCGCCACGTGGAACGACATCACGCGATTGTTCGGATTGTAAACACAAAGTTGCAGAGAATGAAAATACTTGCAGTCGGCATGAATTATGCCGAACACAATAAAGAGTTGCATCAAACGTTATTATTACAGGATCCTGTGATATTCTCCAAGCCCGAATCGGCACTGATAAGGGACGGCAAGCCCTTTTTCGTCCCCGACTTCGCCGAAAGATTCGACTACGAGACGGAGATTGTGGTAAGAATAAACAAGATGGGCAAGAACATAGGCGAGCGATTCGCCCATCGTTACTACGACTCACTGACTCTCGGGATAGATTTCACGGCAAGAGACCTGCAGGAGCGGCTTCGAAAGGACGGGCTTCCTTGGGAGATATGCAAAGGATTCGACGGTTCGGCAGTGATAGGTGATTTCGTGAATAAGGATGAACTGCCTCCAATGGACAACCTGCACTTCTGTCTTACAATCGACGGTGCCAAGGTACAAGAGGGATTCTCCGGCGGCATGATTCACTCCATCGACCAGATAATCGCATACACAAGCCAGTTCTTCACTTTGAAGACAGGCGACTTGATTTATACGGGTACGCCGGCAGGTGTCGGACCCGTACATGAGAACCAACATCTCGAAGGTTTCCTCGAAGGAAGGAAATTATTGGACTTCAACATAAAATAAGGACAAGGGATATGATAAGACGGATAATGACAATCGCTATGGCGCTTTTGTTCACGATGGACATCTGCGCCCAGGAAAACCATGCCGGTCGTTATGCCGATCATTCACTCCTCGCGTCGGGCAGATGGGTAAAGATACGCGTCAGTGAGAGCGGTGTCTACCAGATAACTCGCAGCCAGCTTTCCAGAATGGGCTTCAACGATCCAAGCAAGGTCTGCCTGTATGGTTATAACACACCGATACTGCCTGAGACCGACTTGGAAAACATGAGCGACGACATGATGGAAATCCCGTTGTGGCGGTGTGACGACGGGTCGCTCTTGTTTTATTCGCAAGGCACTGTCAAATGGACGCAGAGAATTTCGGGTTCCCTTGAGTTTGTGCGTAGCAACAACCCTTACTCCTTATATATATATTACTTCCTTACGGAGAAAGACAGTGGAAGTCCTTCAGAGATGACGGTGGAACAAGCGTCGGCTACGTCATATAACACTACATCCACATTCCCTGACCACACATTAATAGAGAGGGATGAGATAAGCCTGTTGCGTTCGGGCAGGAATTTCTTTGAAAACTATAATTTCGCAAACGGAAACACTCGCAACTATTCTCTTGCGACACCCGGCATTGCGGATTCGAGGGTCGTACTTACCGTCGACTTCGTAGGCGGTGCCAATTCGTCGACACTCACTATAACCGCCGACGATACCACCTTCTCAAATTTGTCAATGCGTGCCTTGGTTGAATATGAGTATGGGTACGAGGCAAAGAAAACTGTGAATTGGAACAAGCAGCTTACAGAGACTTCCACCATTAAGCTTACACACAACAGGCCGTCGGGGACGATGGGGCACTTGAACTATATTATGGTGAGCTATACGCGCAGCCTTGATATGTCGGGTAACAAATACCTTGCCTTCCGTCCCCTGTCAAAAACCGCCACATCGTTTGAAATAAGCGGGGCGAACTCTAATACTCACGTTTGGAGGGTCACTTCGCCTGAGACGACCTGTGAGATAAGTGGCTCACTGTCTAACGGCGTATACACAGTCCCGACCAACAGCGACACCAAGGTAAATGAATACGTCGCGGTTGACGTCTCGGCTTCTTTCCCCGAACCTGAGATTGTCGGAGCAATCGAAAACCAGGACCTTCATGCTCTTTCTGATATTGACTATGTGATCATCGTACCTGCAAGCGGACACCTCACCCAACAAGCCCAACGTCTGGCGGACGCGCATGCCGCAAAGGACAGTATGAGATGTGTGGTGGTAAGGGCAGACCAAGTATATAACGAATTCTCTTCGGGCACTCCTGACGCTACCGCTTACCGCCGCTTTATGAAAATGCTGTATGACAAGGCCGACAGTGAGGCGGATAGGCCGAAGAACCTCTGCCTGTTTGGCGATGGAGTGTGGGACAACCGAATGGTGACTACTACATTGTCACAATACGATCCCGACGATTATCTCCTATGTTATGAGTCAGAGAATTCGTTGAGCCAGACTGACAGTTATGTGCTTGAGGAATACTACACATTACTGGCCGACGGCAAGGGTGTGTCCCCACTAAAGGAAACTCCTGACTGCGGTGTCGGCAGGATAACGGTGAAGACTGCCGAGGAAGCAAGCGGGGTGGTCAATAAATTAATCTCCTACATCAACAATGAGCATACAGGCTCGTGGAAAAATACTATATGCATGATGGCAGACGACGGTAACGCCAATATACACATGGCCGATGCCGAGGCTGTGTCGGCTGTTATTAAAAGCAACAATCCCGATTACAGGGTGAGGAAAATATATTGGGACACGTACCAAAGAGAAGAAAGCGGAGCCGGACATTCGTATGGAAGCGCGCAAAATGACATCATGCAGCAAGTTGAGAAGGGTGCACTCGTAATGAATTACACAGGACATGGTTCTGCTTACATTCTGTCACACGAACAGGTAATAAAGAGAAGCGACTTTGAAACGTGGAACTCTCCAAACCTGCCATTGTGGTTCTTCGCCGCATGTGATGTGACTCCGTTCGACATGAATGAGGAGAACATAGGTGAGACAGCCCTGCTCAATGAGAAAGGTGGCGCGCTTGCGACGATAGGCACGACGCGTACTGTGTATTCAGCGCAAAACAGAAGAATAAACATCGCGCTGATGAAATATGTGTTGGCAAGCGACTCCAACGGACGGCACTATTCAATTGGTGAGGCATTGGCACTGGCAAAGGCGGAGATTGTCAACGCACGTTCTACATTAAAGCGTGATTCCATCAACAAATGCCATTTCATGCTGATTGGCGACCCTGCCATTCCGCTCGCCGTCCCTGCATATAAAGTCAAGATCGACACGTTCAACGGCAAGAGCCTGCCACAAGAGACTGTTGACACAATAGGGGCTGGCGCAATTGTAAATGTGAGTGGGCATATTGAAGACGAGGACGGAAACGCCGTGGATGACTTTGCGGGTACGGTCTCTCCGACCGTATTCGACAGTGAGGAACTTATTACTTGCCTGAACAATGCGAATGAGGATGTCACTCCATATACATTCTACGATCGTATACGGACTCTCTATGAAGGCAGCGACTCTGTACGTAACGGGCAGTTCAGTTTCAGCTTTCCTGTTCCTTTGGATATAAACTACTCTGATGAGTCGGGACTTATCAGCCTGTATGCGGTCAAGTCGGACAACTCGGTCGAGGCTAATGGAAGCTTCACCGATTTCGCCATCGGCGGAACCGATCCAGACTTGTCGGATGACACCAACGGACCATTACTTACAATCACGCTGAACGGAATGGAGTTTACCAATAAAAACGAATCGGGAACGGTTGAAGATGATGTAGAGGTGACTTCAGACGAAGTGATGCACGAGACTCCGTTTTTCGCGGGCACTGTGGAAGATGAGAATGGAATAAATACGATAGGAAGTGGAATAGGGCATGATATAGCTCTCATTATAGACAATGACGCGTCTATGAGCTACAATCTCAATAATATGTTTGAGTATGAGACAGGGTCTTGGACTAAAGGTAGCGTAAGTTATAGTCTGCCTGAGTTGTCCTCTGGTGAACATACGCTTCTGTTCCGCGCGTGGGACATCCTCAATAATCCATCGAGCCTGACAATCCACTTTAGCGTTGAGGAAGGACTAAAGCCAAATATAATGGACCTGCGGATTCTCGGACCAGTTGACGGCGTTCTGACAGTTGTGATTGAGAACGACCGGCCAGAGTCGACCCTCGATGTTGATGTGCGTATTTATGACATTGCAGGCCGCGAGTTATGCCACGTGGGTGAGACCAACTCAAGCAGTACCAACTATTACACGTTTACTTGCAACTTGAATGCGGTGGACAGCCACTTGCAACCGGGAGTGTATATCTGCAAGGCGAGCATTTCCACTTCTAACGGAGCAAAGGCGTCAGAATCCAAAAAGTTCTTGGTCAGAGCACAATAAAACAAGAGTTTATGAGTTATTATATATGGACAAGTAGAAGAATCGTATTTGTTCTGTATGTCCATACGTGTATCAAACAGAAAAAAACTTACACATAGAATATATGATAAAGAAAGCGACAATAACATTCTGCATTTTGAATACCGCGTTTAGCATTGTTTCAAAAGCACAGGATGTGAAACAGCAGTTTAACCCCGTTTATTATGGAGTCACTTCGCTTGCAATCGCTCCTGACGCGCGTGCAGGCGCAATGGGCGATGTGGGGGCCGCAACCGATCCTGACGTTAATTCCCAATATTGGAATCCGGCTAAATATCCGTTTACCATTAGCCGTGCCGGTTTATCTATCAACTATACTCCGTGGTTGCGGCAGATAACCAATGATATCGACCTCGCAAACATAACAGGATACTACCGCATAGGCAATTATGACGCACTCAGTGCCTCTCTTCGTTATTTTTCGTTGGGTGAGGTGACAGACTATGTCACAGGGGAGACCCTTAAGCCATACGAAATGGCTGTCGACGTGGCGTACTCGCGTATGCTGTCCGAAACCTTTTCCGCTGGTGTAGGCTTGCGCTATATATATTCCAACATGGGACAAACCGATGACATGTCTCCCGGTTCGGCGTTTGCTGCCGACCTTGCCGTATACCACAATGGCTACATAAACCTCGGAAATCGTGAGAGCCAGTTGGGGTGGGGTATAAATATCAGTAATATAGGTAGCAAGGTGTCTTATGATGAAGGTAACACAAGTGAGTTCTTGCCAACGAACTTGCGTATTGGAGCTTCGCTGATGATTCCTATCGATGAATACAACACTTTCTCAATCAGTGCCGACGCCAATAAGCTGTTGGTGCCGACGCGTCCCACTATGGAGCAATATATTGAGGAGACGGGAGCTGACGCGAATGACTATTCAGGTTACACAAGCTGGTTGATGGACGAAGGCTACTATAATATATCTGCGATTTCAGGCATCTTCAAGTCGTTCAGCGACGCTCCGGGAGGCGCAAAGGAAGAATTCCAAGAAATTCAATGGAGTGTGGGCGTGGAGTATTCCTACAATAACCAGTTCTTCTTGCGTGCAGGCTACCATTATCAGCACCCAAACAAGGGCAACTTAAAGTATTTCACTTTGGGCGCGGGATTCAAGATGAATATATTCTCAATTGATGCCGGCTATATTATATCATCGGCTCAGAGCAACCCTATGGATCAGACGTTACGGTTCTCTCTTGCCTTCGATATGGACGGCATAGGCGACTTGTTGGGAAGGAAACGAAGATAACGTGAAGCGTTTTATATTAGAAAACAGGTTGTAAAGTTATGGCGCACAAGATAAGGGTAGGCATGGGCTATGATGTCCATCAGTTGGTTGAAGGCCGTGAACTGTGGATTGGTGGAATAAAGTTGGAACATTCGAAGGGACTACTTGGTCATAGTGATGCCGACGTGCTGATACATGCCATTTGTGATGCCATCCTTGGTGCGGCCAACATGAGAGACATCGGCTATCATTTTCCTCCGACCAAGGGCAACGAGTTCGAGAATATTGATAGCAAGATTTTATTGCGGCGCACTATAGAAATTATCGCCGAGAAAGGATATCGTGTTAGCAACGTGGATGCTACTGTCTGTGCGGAACGTCCGAAGATGAATCCGCATATTCCTCAAATGCAGAAGGTACTCGCCGAGTGTATGAGTATAGATGTTGATGATGTGAGCATCAAGGCGACTACTACCGAGAAACTGGGGTTCACAGGACGCGAGGAAGGTATAAGCGCGTATGCCGTAGCGTTAATTGAAAAACAATAGTAAGCGGAAAAGAGAGTTGACGAAAAGACCGTGCGTTTGTCGTCAAGGCTTCGTTATCTTCCGTCCGCAACTTATTCTTATTCTATGTCGTTGTCCGTCAGACCGTCCCAGTATTGTATGGTAACATTGTTGTTCGCCTGTTTGAACAACGCTCCGTAGCCTGACTGCTTGTTGTCTTTGTATTTCCCGTAATAGAAGTTTCCATTTGAATAGAAATACAGTCCGTAACCCTCACGTTTGTTTCCACTCGACTCACCCACATATCGGTCTCCGTTTGGATATGTCAGTACGAGAAACCGGTTTTTCTCCCTCATCTCGGTCGACGGATTGTATTTTTGGTTGTCCTTCATGATATATATAGGGTAACCGGTACGCAAGTCGTACGCTATGTAGTGATCATTGGTACCGACTTTAGCTATGTCCTGCCCCTTCTTTATTCCGAACGCAAGGTCTCCGTTGCGGTAGAGTCCGTAAACCTCACCGTCCATATCCGTAAAGAACGAACCATATCCGTAAATGTTGCCTTGAGGTGACAACTGCCCGAAATACTGACCATATAGTGATTTAACGACTCCAGATACATAACCCGATACCTGATCGACAAACGCCGCCTCATATTCTATCGGAATATTTGGATACTTGTCCAACTTCACAAATTGGGCGTGAGAATCAAACGCGAAATAAAAGGACAGGACTATGAAAGCCGCAATCCTCACCTTATTATTTATACTCATATTGCGTACCTTTCTGTTTTGACATGCAAATTTACTTATAAATACTGACATTGAGCGTTTAAACAGGTGTTTTTTTATCTCGTACATTATAATTATGCTTAAATAAATGCCTTCATTTTAAACTTATTCATAACTTTGCATTCTGTATATATAGATGCAATTATTATGGGTGTCTGCATGAATCCAAGAAAGGTAAAAGTGTTAAACGCTAAATTATAAACAAATAGACAAACAATGAAAAAGTCATTCCTGCTGGCTGTCATGTCCATGCTGGCTTGTGTGAATTTGGCTGCCCAAAGCAAATTCCAGGTTAACGGAACAGTTATCGAGAAAAGCTCTAATGAGGCGGTCGTATCTTCTACTGTACAGTTGTTATTACTTCCCGACAGTACTTTTGTTACGGGAACCGTAACGGGTTCGATGGGTGAGTTTGAACTTAAGAATGTAAAGAAGGACAAGTATGTTTTGAAAATCTCTTACATCGGCTTCACCACCAAATATGTAGACCTTGATTTAACCACCAAGAAAGACAAAAAAGTAGATCTTGGATATATCACCCTTGTCTCTGATGCCATCATGCTTAAAGAAGCGCAGGTTACGGGACATGCCGCCAAGGTGACAGTGTCGGGCGACTCTATGGTATACAACGCGTCGGCTTACAGGGTGCCAGAAGGCTCCACCCTCGAAGCTTTGGTCAAGCAGCTGCCTGGAGCCAAAGTCGACAGTGAAGGGAATATCACCATCAATGGCAAGACGGTAAACAAAATCCTTATTGATGGAAAGGAGTTCTTCTTGAACGACAAGTCGGTGGCGATGAAGAACATACCAACAGAAATGATCGACAAGATTAAATCATACGACCGCAAGAGCGACTTGTCACGTGTCACCGGCATAGATGATGGTGAGGATGAAACTGTGCTTGACCTGTCGGTTAAAAAGGGCATGATGAACGGCTGGTTTGGCAACTTGAACCTTGGTGCAGGAACAGAGCAGCGTTATGCGGAGAGACTAAACGTCAACCGTTTCAATGACAATTTCCAGGCGACACTCATTGGAAACGCTAACAATGTGAACGATATGGGCTTTGGCGGCGGTGGAGGCCGTGGCTGGGGCGGCTGGGGCGGCAACGGACTTCGTAAGAGCAAGGACGTAGGAGCCAACTTTGCCACCACGAGCGACAAGTTGGAAACAGGCGGTAGTTTGCGTTATCGTTATGATGGAAGTGACAACTACAATGAGACGTCGAGTGAGGACTTCAATGCCACAAGAGGTAAATTCGGTGAGAGCATAAGCAGGAGCCGCAGTAGCAACTCTACGTTCAGCGGTAATTTCCGGTTAGAATGGAAACCCGACACTATGACGAATATCATCTTCCGTCCGAACTTCTCTTATTCACGTAACAGAGGTTACAGCAATAGCAGTTCGGGTTCGTACGATGAGGACCCGACAGACATTACAGAGAATCCGCTTGACTATAATGATGCAATCTCCAAAGTCACAACAGAGAATCCTGCTACCGACGAGACTCTCCAACGATTGGTGGATATAGTCACTAACACGAATACCAGTCGGAGCCAGACTTATAGTTCGAATGTGAACTTGAATGGAGAATTGCAGGCCAACCGCAAGTTTAATAGCAGAGGAAGGAACCTCACACTGCGTGTCACCGGTTCTTATTCTGATGGCAGGAGCAAGCAGTTGTCAGCGGCCAACATAACATACAACACTCTTGGAACGAATCAACAGAACAACCGTTACTACAAGACTCCTTCGAAGAGTGATAATATATCGGCGCGATTGACTTACAGCGAGCCTATAGCACTAAAAACCTACTTGCAGTTCAGCTACAATTTTGGTTATAGCTACAGCCGGAACGACCGCAAGGCTCAAATCTACGACTCACAAGCGTATCAAGACCTCGCACAGGCATTGGTGAATTACCGCTACAACATCAATGCCATACTGCATTTCATGGAAGATGCCGGCTATATGTTGCGTGATACAACCGCGTTGAGCCAATTTTCCGAATACCGCACGTACACGCATACCATTGGTGTAAGCTTGCGAAAGGTGCGCGACACATACAATGCCAGCATCGGCATCGACGCTATTCCTCAGCGGTCAACTCTCAATTATAAATATATGGACAGAGAGTATCCCGAGGTCACGCGCAACGTGTTTGATATCGCACCACGTATCAACATACGGTTCAATTCACCAGACAAACGTACAAGCTTGCACTTCAGGTACAATGGCCGTACAAGTCAGCCAAGTATGACGAACCTGCTTGACATAACCGACGACTCCAACCCTCTTTACATCACAAAGGGTAATACAAACCTGAAGCCGTCGTTCCGTCACAATGTGAACGCTTTCTTCAACACTTACAACACCGATGCGCAGCGTGGCGTCTATGGGCATGCATATTTCTCAACGACACACAACAGCATCAGCGACAAGACCACATACGACAGTGAAACCGGTGTGCGTACCATTCAGCCAATGAACATTAATGGAAACTGGAACATGGGAACCGGTTTTGGTGTCAATACGGGACTCGGGAAGGAGAAGGCGTTTAATATAGGACTGGACGCTGGTATGGGCTTCAATCACAACGTGGCGTTTTACAATAATGCCACAACAAGCGAGAATGAGGACTTGAAGTCAATTACAAAGGAGCTGTCTGTCGATTGCGGACTCGATTTCTCCTACCGTAACGACTTCCTGTATGTGTCACTTAATGGCAACCTCGATTACTCGCATGCTAAGAACAATGTCAACGATTATGCAAACCAGGATACTTACGATTTCTCGTATGGCGCGGAGTTTGAATGGACGGCTCCTTGGGGCATGTCGGTGTCGAGCGATATAGGCATGAACAGTCGTCGTGGTTACTCACAGTCGAGTATGAACACAAACGAGCTTTTATGGAACGCGCAGATTTCCCAGTCGTTCTTAAGAGGCAACGCGTTGACTATAGCCCTTGAGGTCAATGATATCTTGGGTGAGCAAACGAATATAAGCCGTACTATCAGCGCGCTTATGCGCAGCGACTCCCGTTATAATGCCATATATCAGTATGGTATGCTAAGGGTCATCTACAAGTTCAGTATCTTCGGTGGCAAGAACGCCATGGGTACCGACAACGAACGCTCCAGTGGATGGGGCGGAGGCTGGGGTGGTCCTGGCCGTTGGTAATGATTAGAAACATAAAAGGTCGTAAGCTTGTGGTTTACGACCTTTTATGTTAATGTTACAGATGAAATCGCCCTTACGTTGGTGCGTGTCGGACTTTTAGATGTCGTTCTCTATCGTCCTTATGACTTTGGCGGGTATTCCTCCGACGAGCGTATTGTCTGGTACGTCGTGAGTAACGACCGCCCCTGCGGCGATCACGCAATTGTTGCCAATGTGTACTCCTGGCAGTATGGTGGCATTTCCGCCAATCCATACATCGTCCCCAATCACTACTGGTTTTATCAAACTCAAGTGTTTGCGTCTTCCTGCGGGGGTGATGGGATGGTTGACTGTGGCGATAAGCACTCCAGGTCCGATCATACAATAATCACCGATGTAGACTTCGTCAACGTCAAGTATTGTAACATTGTAGTTTATAAGCAGATTTTTCCCCGCATGTATGTTGCCGCCGTTATCACAAATGAACCCTGGAAGGATGTTAGGGTTTTCGCCGACGCTTCCAAGCAGTTCGCGTATGGCGGCTTGCTTGCCGGCGGTGTCAAGAACATCAATTGATTCCAATTTCTGACAACCCTTTACTGCGTGAAGTTTCAGCGCGTCTATCTCAGGGTCATCGAACGAAAATGGCAAACGCTGTGCCTTTTTTTCTAATTCTGTCATATTGTATTGTTCGTTATATAATTTTGTTTTAGCTCATAAGACCATGCCGGCATTAATGTTGTATTGGGCTGTGTTGTAACGGCTTGCCTGACAGCATCCTGACGGCGCAGAATGCGGCGAGTATCAGTATGACGAGTAGTACCCACAGTGTCCGCACGGTCCCCGTGCCGGTAGCGGCCGCGAAGTTGAGCGGATCGGCAGACTGCCGCGACGACACGATTGTTGTCGCCACTGCCGTTCCAGCCGCTCCTGATAGTTGTTGCAGGCTGTTGATAAGGGCGTTGCCATCAGCTGACAGTCCTGGTGGTAGTTGTGACAGGCAGTATGTCATTGTGTTGCCGACACAGAGTCCTTGTCCGAGGGTGTAGATGATATAGAATCCGAAGAATATGGGAGTGGTCAGCCCCCTGCCAAACAAGCTGAACAGCAATAGTGACATTACCAGTAAAGTGTTTCCCGTGAGAATCGGTCGGCAGGGGCCTAATCTGTCGTATATCACACCCGCATAGACGGCGAGTACTGCGCCAACGAGGCATCCAGGTACCAACAGTCCGCCGGCAAGGAAGGCGCTTGTGTGGTTTACTATT
The DNA here is from genome assembly GCA_964537205.1 of uncultured Bacteroidaceae bacterium. Lineage (GTDB taxonomy): Bacteria > Bacteroidota > Bacteroidia > Bacteroidales > Bacteroidaceae > Colivivens. Next base: position 5,780 of record CAZHZH010000043.1, on the reverse strand, counting down.
TGTGAGTAGTTTGGTATGATATATCCCATTGCGAGTGTGGCGAATTGTACGGCAAGGATTGACAGAAGTCCAAACAGGAATTTTTGGTGGAGCACTGCCTTGAATTGCAGCAATGGGGCTTGTTCCTTTCCCGACTTATATGCGTAGAACAATATGCTTATAAATGAAAGTATGAATAGCGGTATTACTCTCCAACTCAGCCATCCTGCTCGTGCCGCGCTTGTAGTCGCGAAAATGAATGAAGAGTAGGCGATGACAAGCAGAACGTAGTCGAATATGTGAAGGCGGAGGTGTCCTTCTGGCTCGCTGTCCTTGATGAGCCACGCTCCCAAGACAAGTGCCGGTATCAAGAGGCACAACAGCACAAGGAATATTTCCCTCCATCCCCATTGGTCCACTATGAATCCTCCAAGAACAGGTCCGACTGCCGGCGCCATGGCTGTGATGAGCGAGCCGACACCCATGAACATGCCGAGTTTTTCTTTAGGCGCTTCCGCGAGTATGATGTTGAACATGAGTGGCAGGGCTATGCCCGAACCTACGCCTTGTAACATGCGCCCCACTATTAATGTCCAAAAAGCCGGCGACAACCAGCATAGGGTTGTAGCGAAGATGAAGCATGTGATGGCTGTAAGGAACAGTGTGCGCTGGGAATAGTTGTGCTTCAAATATGGTGAAAGAGTTATTGTAAGCGAGAGTATTAGCAAGTAGCCCGTAGTCACCCATTGAACGCTGTCGGTATTGATATCGAACTCCTTCATCAATGTGGGAAACGTGACATTCATAGCCGTTTCGCTTACGACTCCGCAAAACGACATTATTCCAGTGGCAAAAATCTTGCCGATCAATTGCATGTATTCTTTGTCTTTCATTTTTTTCGCAATTTTGGTTAACTACGTTATGTTGTAGGATAGTTTCGGTGTATTTTAAGGTTTGGAGTGTTCAGTCAATCTTGTTTTTATATAGAGTGTTCAGCCTTTCTTTCTTTACATTATGGTATGTCTCATACGGCTTTCTCATCTTTTCTCGTTCGGTATAGTATTCCGACGAATCTCCATTGATTACCAAGGCGTCCCATTCTGGCTGAAGCGATTGCAACCGTTCCGTAAAATCCGACTCGTTTTCTATTTGTGCCATGTCCTCTATCGATTCTGCCGTGCGCATCCTCTTGGAATATTCGTCGTATATTTCCGCTGTCTTTTCTCCGACACTGGGTTCCTTGGTAGTGCACGCAAGCAAAAGAAGAGACACAATTACAATTGCCTGTTTCATTTAATACACCTGTTAAGCATATAACTTATTGCAAAGGTAATAATTAATCACATAACAGCAAAACAAAATCATATTTTTCTTCAAATGTGTGGGGACTCGTGTAGAATAAACCGCCAACTAATTTAATGGGACGCCGATGCGTGTGACGGAAGGTGTCGAAAAAAGGGCGGCCACTCTGTTTTGAGCCGGGCCGCCTTTTAAAAGAGTGTCACTTAAAGGTATTGTATAAGTGACGCTCTTCCTATGTTCGATTTCAACTTGCGTATTGAGAGTTCCTTGATCTGGCGCACGCGTTCACGGCTTAGGTTGAATTCTTCTCCAATCTCGTCGAGTGACTTCTCCTCTCCGTCGAGACCGAAACTCATCCTTATGATCGCGCGTTGTTTTGGCGTCAGGTTCTTAAGGAATTGTGCTATGTCGGCTCTCAACGAATCAAGTACCAGGCCCTTGTCGGCTTGAGGCGAGTTCTCGTTGGCGAGTACGTCACCCAATGTACTGCTGTCATCGTCAGTTATTGGGGCGTCAATGCTGCTCACTGACGTCTGCGCGTTAAGCACGTCCTTTATCTTGTCTTCGTCCTCATCCAGCAACTTGGCAAGTTCATCGGTCGTCGGTCTGCGTTGGTTCTCGTGCTCGAACTGGTTTATCGCCTTGTTTATCTTGTTCAGCTGCCCCGTCTTGTTGAGTGGCAGTCTGACCGTTTTCCCGTGTTCCTGTATTGCAAGCATGATGCTTTGTCTGATCCACCACACTGCGTATGAGATAAACTTAAACCCCTTTGTCGCGTCAAACTTATCCGCCGCTGTCATGAGTCCTATGTTGCCCTCGTCGATTAGGTCGCACAAAGGTACTCCCTGATGTTGGTATTTCTTCGCGACCGACACGACGAAACGCAAGTTGGAGCACACGAGTTTTTCTTTCGCTTCCTTGTCTCCTCTTGATGCTTTCATCGCAAGATCGCTCTCCTCGTCAGGCGTGAGCAGCTCGTAGCGGCCGATCTCCGTCAGATACTTGTCAAGGCTTTCAGAGTCTCTTGTCGTGATACTCTTGTCAATTTTTAGTTGTCTCATGTGAATTGTGTCCTTTCTGCTTATTGGATTTTTGCCCTAATTATTCTTTTTCCTTTATAACTAAACTTCTCATGTGCCATTATTGCAAAAACTGTGCCAAACCCCCGCTTGTGTGTATAGTCTGTCATTTTGATGTCACTTTGTGACACACCGTGAATTGGAAGGTGACGTATTGTGGTTTGTCAGTGTACGTTCCTTTCGTTAAGTGCCTTAATGTATTTTCGTGCGTTGGCCATGTGTTCTGAATAGGTCTCGGCGAAGTTGTGCGACCCCGAAAAGTCTTCCTTTGCGCACATGTACAGATAGTTGTTGTGTTCATAGTTCAGAACGGCTTCTATACCGGCTATGGTCGGTATGCGGATGGGGCCTGGGGGAAGTCCGTGGTATTTGTATGTGTTGTACGGCGAGTCGGTTTGCAGGTGTCTTCCTGTGACTCGGCGTATGCTGAAGTCTCCTATGGCGAAGATGACCGTCGGATCGCTTTGCAGCAGCATACCGTGGTTCAACCGGTTGATGTACAGACCGGCTATACGGGCTTTTTCTGTGTTGTCGCTGGTCTCACTGTCTACAATGCTCGCCAGTGTCATCACCTCGTCTTCTGTCATGCCGATGTTGTACGCTTTTGATTTGCGTTCCTCGGTCCAAAAGGCTTTGTTCTCTGACTCAAAGCGGCGCATGAGTCGCTTTGCCGGCGTTTCCCAATATACTTCATAGGTGTTTGGAATGAATAGTGCGAGAAAAGTTTCCCTTGTACGTCCGAGTGACTTCCACGTGTCCGAGTCGTTGAACATTGTGGACAACTCGGCACTGTCTACCAGCAGGGACGAGGCGAGCCTGCCGGCAAGCTGGTCAGCTGTTCTAACCGACGGTACGACAAGTTCCACAGGCACAGACCTGTGTCCCCGGATATCTCCGAACAGCCTGAAAGTGGACTTCTTGTCAGTCACCTCGTATCTTCCGGCCTGCACTTTGTCGCCATAGCCTGTCAGTGCCGCCATAATGTTGAAGGCAAAGGATGAAATGCCGGCGTCTGCCGATTCTATCTTGGCCTCAACACTATCGATGGTGTCGTCTGTGTCAATATATATATATAAGGTGTGACTTGGTGACAATGGTTTGAACGCCAATGCGGCTATGATTATTAAAAATAAAACAAGAACTGTCAAAATTGTAACGATGACATACTTTCTTCTATTCTTGTATTTATTCATGTTGTTTTATTTCTTAACTTTGCGACAAAGATAATGAAAATAATCGAGAACAAGTTAACATGGGAATGAAAAGTGTAAGTTTTGCAACCGTATTGGCGCTATCGTTGCCAATGACGGCACAGAAGGAGGCATCGGTCACTCTGAAAATGGATGACGCGAAGCAAGTTATCAACAAGGAAATCTATGGTCAGTTCGCTGAGCATCTTGGCACGTGTATTTATGGCGGCCTATGGGTGGGCAAGGATTCGGAGATACCAAATACCCAAGGCTACCGCAACGATGTGTTGCAGGCATTGAAGGACATAAAGGTTCCTGTCATGCGATGGCCGGGCGGATGTTTCGCCGACGAGTATCACTGGATGGACGGGATTGGTCCGCAGGAGCAACGTCCGCGTATGGTTAACAACAACTGGGGAGGAACGGTAGAGGACAATAGTTTTGGTACTCATGAGTTTCTCAATTTGTGCGAGCTTCTCGGATGCGAGCCTTACGTAAGCATGAATGTAGGAAGTGGAACTGTCGAGGAGGCGGCTAAATGGGTGGAGTATATGACGGCCAAAGACGGGCCAATGGCGAAGTTGCGTAAGCAAAATGGCAGGGAGGAACCTTGGAAGGTAAAATATATAGGTGTAGGCAACGAAAGTTGGGGGTGTGGAGGAAACATGCGCCCTGAGTACTATGCCGACTTGTATCGCAGGTATCAGACTTATTGTCGTGAGTACAACGGAAACAAACTGTATAAGATAGCTTCGGGTGCCAGTGACTATGATTACGATTGGACGGAGACGCTGATGAAGCAGGTCGGTACACGCATGAAGGGGCTGTCGCTGCACTACTATACATGCTACACATGGAATGGCAGCAAGGGTAGTGCGACTTCGTTTGATGACAAACAGTACTATTGGGCGGTTGCAAAGTGCGGTGTCGGAATCGAGGAAATCCTGAAAAAACATATCGCCATCATGGATAAGTACGATTCCCGCAATCGTGTTGACCTTCTGGTCGATGAGTGGGGAACATGGTGGGACGAGGAGCCTGGAAGTGTCAGCGGGCATCTTTATCAGCAAAACACTATGCGTGATGCTATGGTGGCGGCTTTTTCGCTCAATGTGTTCCATCAATATACCAAGCGGATAAAGATGTGTAACATAGCACAGGTCGCGAACGTACTACAGAGCATGGTGTTGACGAAGGGAGACAAGATGGTACTCACGCCTACATACTATGTGTTTAAGATGTATGTGCCGAATATGGAAGCTGTAAACATCCCTTTGGACATACAAAGCGAGACTTTCGAGGCTGAGAACGAACAGGACAAAGCACACAACCGTGTGTCGAATATGATAAGTGCGTCCGCGTCGAAGATGGCTGACGGAACGATTAACATCAACCTTGCCAACGCTGACTTGAAAAACGGATGCAAGGTAACGGTCGGTCTTGACGGTATAAAAGGCAAGGTGGTGAACGCTCAAATCCTGACTTCAGGTGATATAAAGGATCACAATACGTTTGAGAATCCTGACAAAGTGGGTGTAGCCGAATTCAAGAAGGCGAGGATTTCAAATGGCAAGCTGGTTGTGGAGATGCCTAAGGCGTCAATAGTTTGCCTGCAAATTAAATAAGCACTGTTTGTGGAATGTGTCTGACGTAGTTTCATATCAGCTTTATGGACAAGACAATAAAACCATGGGAGGTCATCTCGTCGGAATATATTATCCAGTGTCCGCCTTGGATGACGGCGAGAAAGGATAAGCTCCGTATGCCGAACGGACGCATCGTGCCAGCTTACTATGTGTTGGAATATCCCGAATGGGTAAATATCATAGCAATCACAAAAGACCAACGGTTTGTGCTTGTACGCCAATATCGTCACGCTCTTGGAATCATTGAGTATGAATTGTGTGCCGGCACTATGGAGAAGGATGAGACCGACCCGTTGGCCGCGGCAAAGCGCGAACTGCTTGAGGAGACGGGATATGCGGGAGGCGAGTGGACTGCATACACCTCTCTTTCCGCCAATCCGACATCGATGACTAATTTGAACCATACGTTCATCGCGCGTGGAGTAGAGAAAGTGTCCGACCAGCATTTGGATGCGACCGAGGATATAACTGTACATCTTTTCACGCTTAAGGAACTAATAGCACTGCTCCGGCGCGATGAAATGAAACAAGCACTTATGGTCGCCCCGCTTTGGCGTTATATAGCCGAAAACCATTTGCTGTAA
>CAZHZH010000042.1:0-23663 GCA_964537205.1 uncultured Bacteroidaceae bacterium | reverse complement strand
CTGGCTTTTACGTTTGGCGTTCCTGATTTCTCCTCCCCGAACCGTATTTTTTACGAGTACATACTCGATGGATACGATAATGCTTGGCATACAATCCAATCTGCCACAGAAGGTTATTATTCAACCTTGCCTTCTGGCACATATACCTTACGGATAAGAGCGTATTATGAAAACGACAAAGAGAATGCCATAGAGAAAAGTATCGAGGTGCATGTGGCTTATCCATGGTATGCGTCTTGGTGGGCGTGGATTGTATATATATTGATTCTGGTATTAATTCTATATTATATATATAATGTGTACCAACAGCGGCAGAGGCAGAAAAGGCTGCTCAGTAAAGCTCGTCAAAACGAGCAGTTGAAAGAGGCCAAGTTGCGTATGTTCACCAATATTGCCCATGAACTGCGTTCTCCTCTTACTATGATAGTGTCGCCTCTTCGCCAGCTTATGAGCGCTGAGGAAACCGATGGCGAGATGTCAAAGGAGAGTGAGAACAGGGTTAGTCTCTACCGCCTCATGGAGCGTAATTGTGAGCGGTTGCTCAACATAGTGAAACAGATTACGGATATACGTAAGATAGACAGCGGACAATTCCATCTGCATTTCTCAGAAGTTGACTTCCTGCAATATTCCGATACTATATTCCAATCGTTTGCAGGGTACGCTACGACAAAACGGATAACTTTTACCATTGAACACGCCAATCAGCATGTTTCTATATGGTTGGACAAGGTTCATTTCGAGAAGATTTTAGTTAATCTATTGTCAAATGCGTTCAAGTTCACGCCTAAAGATGGTAAAATACTTATACGCACACGGTGCATCCTGAAAAATTCAAAGGATTTGTTTGAAATCCGCGTATATAATAGTGGTTCATATATAGCGCCAAATGACTTGCCGCATATCTTCGAACGGTTCTATCAGGCTAACAATAGTACGTCGGACAAGGCAGGATCAGGAATCGGGCTTAACCTTGTAACGGAGCTGGTCAACCTTCACCATGGGACAATAGATGTGCGCAATGTCGATCCGGACGGAGTAGAGTTCATTATGGAGTTTCCTTTAGGTAGCGGTCACCTTACAGAAGAAGAACTTTTGCCACGCGTAGAAGAAAAAAAGCAAGCAGAAGACGACAATAATTTGTTTGCAGATATAGAAGTGCCAGACAAAGAAGAGGGTACAGAAAAGAAAAAACGGACGATTCTGGTTGTAGATGATGATAAGGCGTTATGCCAATACATTAAAGATCAATTGCAGGATTCGTATAATGTGCTTGTCGCCTATGGAGGAAATCCTGCATGGAAACAGATTCTTACGCAACGTCCTGACGCTGTAGTGACAGATATTCGTATGCCGGATGGCGACGGAATAGAGTTGTGCAAGCGTATTAAATCCAATCCGGAGACTAACAATTTGCCTATTATAATGCTCACGAGCGAGAGCAGCGACCGTGCGCAAATCCACAGCCTTAACCTTGATGTCGACCACTTCCTTAGCAAACCATTCAACATGCTTATGTTGAAGGGAGCAATCGCCCAGGGCATACGTGTATGCGAACGAATAATCGGACGCATGCGCCGTACCGAAGTAGGGTTCGACTATACAGCGGTTAAGATAGACAGTGTTGACTATCAGCTATTCGAGAGGATAAACGAGGCATTAAAAAAGAATCTGGACGATTCTAATTTCGGAGTGACTGAATTGGCAAACGAGGTCGGTGTAAGCCGTGTACACTTGAACAGGAAAATGAAAGAACGTTATGGAATAGCACCCAACAGCTTCATACGCTCATATAGGCTGAAGCAGGCCGCCTATCTTTTGGTTAACAACAACGTGAATATATCAGAAGTGGCGTATAGTGTAGGCTTCTCGTCGCATTCACATTTCAGTAACACGTTCCATGAGTACTTTGGAATGACTCCAAAGGAGTTTATTGCATATTATTCAGAGAACATGGACGATGAAACTCTGCAGAAACTGCTGGAATAGGCTAATTGGCCGCAGTTAGAGGAATTTTAATTCCTATTTTATCAACATGCAGATGCTTCCCAAAGTGATAAGTGTCGCACCTATTATGACTTTCAGACTTACGGGTTCTTTTAAAATGATGAACGAGAGAAGTATGGTAATCACAACGCTCAGTTTGTCTATTGGGGCTACACGAGAGGCGTTACCGAGTTGCAACGCCTTGAAATAGAACAGCCATGAAAGACCGGTTGCGCAACCCGACAATATTAAGAACAGCCAGGTATGACTTGGAATGTTCTTAATCGCGGTCGTGGTCGCAGGTACACTGACGAACGCTATTCCCCAGGTTATAAATAGAATAACTGTAGTCCGGATAGCGGTGGCAAGGTCTGAGTTTATATCCTTCACACCGATTTTAGCAAAGATTGCCGTTAGAGCGGCAAAGAGTGCGGATAATAAAGCGTAATATTTCCACATGGCTATTGCATTTATATATTATAATGATAATCTTATAACGATGATGAAGCAATGATAACTGATGGTTAATCACTCCTTTTTCTTAATTGGCCTTCCGTCTTTGTCGAAGCTGAATCGTGGACTTTTTCTCTCATTTGTTCGCATATCGCCTCGTTTCCCGTATGAGCCCCTTGGCTTGTCACTCGGATGTGAGTTTCTGCTGAACCGTTTTTCTGAGTGAGATCCTGCACCGAACCTGTCACGTGCGTGCTGGTCCCTTTCGAAACGTCTGTTGGTGCGCGTTCCACCGGTGTCTTGATCTTTGCCTGCGAAACTGCTGCGTTCTCTTGTTCTATGCTCCGAATAATCAGATCTACGCTGTTGAAAGTCTTCATCATTGTTGCGACGAGGTCGATATGGTCGTTCGGTGCCATCTTGTGCGTTCCGCTCGTATGATCTTGAGTTGAGTTTGACCTTAAAATAATGTGTATCGTCTTCTCCAACAAAATCATTGTCACGATCGCCCCATTTGAAATTGTGCCGGTTCAGTTGTGGTATGTTACTATATATATTTTCATTTGTATCAGTATCAATGCTTTCTGAATGCTCCTCCGTATGCCTGCGCCCTTTGAATTGCATATTGCGACGACGGTCGTCAGCACTTTTTATGTCAAGTCCCTCGCTTCTCCGGTCGCTCAGTTTTCCCTCGAAAATCTGATATTTCCGGAACTCACATTCAAGATCGCCATTATATAGTATGATGCGGGTCGAAGGCCGGAACCCAATTTCCGCAAAGCACTCTTCGTGATAGCTTATTATCCATGCGTCATTACCGACAAATGAACACTTGAGGACACTGCCAATCTCACGATATAAACCAAGTATGTCATCGGTTGTAATACGTTCGCCGTAAGGTGGATTTGTGATCATCAGCGCTTTGTCGGATGGTTGCTCAAAGTCTCGTATGTCCTTTTGTGCCACTTCGACACAGTCGCACACTCCGGCAGACTTAATATTCTCTTGTGCAACCGTCACCACTCTGCGATTTATGTCGTAGCCATATATCTTGTGATTAAACTCACGTTCAGCGGAATCGTCATTGTATATTGCCTCGAACAAGTCTTTGTCAAAATCCTTCCAACGTTCAAACGCAAATTCTTGGCGAAACACACCTGGATATATGTTGCGTGCAATTAATGCCGCTTCAATAAGAATTGTTCCCGAACCGCACATCGGATCAATCAAATCACACTCTCCATGCCATCCAGTGAGCATAATCATGCCAGCTGCCAATACTTCGTTTAGAGGTGCGGTAACAGTTGCGACGCGGTAGCCCCTGCGATGCAGGCTTTCTCCTGAACTATCGAGTGATATAGTCACGTCATTCTCTGCAATATGGAGGTTGATACGAATGTCCGGATTGGATATGCTTACGTTTGGCCGTTTTCCTGCTTTTTCACGAAAATAGTCTGCAATGGCGTCTTTTACGCGATATGCCGCAAAGCGTGAGTGCCGGAATTCTTCGGAAAAGACCACGGCATCAACAATAAAGGTAGAGTCGGCATCCATGTAGTCTGTCCATTCTATTTGCCTCACTTTGTTATACACTTCATCGGCGTCATCAGCTTTAAACTCTATGATCGGCATAAGAATACGGACTGCTGTGCGCAGGCAGAAATTAGCGCGATACAACATCGATTTGTCTCCAAAGAACGATACCATTCTTACGCCTTTTTCTATATCCTCTGCTCCAAGTTGTTCAAGTTCGTTAACCAGGACATCCTCCAGCCCTGCAAACGTTTTGGCTATCAGCTTACGTTTCATTTATATATAATTGCTTATTGTTTTTTATACTGCATTATTTTTGCTCCCGCCGGAACATCGTGTGTTATCCACACATTGCCTCCTATGACGGCACCGCGCCCTATTGTCACTCTGCCAAGAATGCTGGAATTTGAATAAACTATCACATCATCTTCAAGTATTGGATGGCGGGGTATGCCTTTGATGGGGTTGCCATTGGGGTCAAGTGGAAAACTTTTGGCTCCAAGTGTCACGCCTTGATATAACTTTACATTATTTCCAATGATGCATGTTTCGCCTATGACCACGCCGGTGCCATGGTCAATAGTGAAGTAATCGCCTATTGTCGCTCCTGGATGTATGTCAATACCAGTTTCCGAGTGTGCCATTTCCGTAAGAATGCGTGGGACGAACTGTACTCCCATAAGTAACAATTCGTGCGCTATCCTATAGTTCATGAGTACTTTTATAACTGGATAGCAACAAATGACTTCTTCATAGTTCGTCGCTGCAGGGTCTCCGTTGTAAGCGGCGATGACATCTGTTTGTAAACTTTCTTGTATAGAAGGTATTGCACTGATAAATTTCTTCGCTCCCTCATGAGACAACAATTGTGGTTCAAGAAGGTTAAGTAGTCTGCATGTCTTTTCCTCTATACTTAGAGTGTAATCACCAAAATAATCAGGAAACAGCACAGACCTTGACAATTCCGCGATTTCCTTTGATGTGGCTATCAACTTTGCATAGTTCATATCGTTCAGAACTTACTTTACATATTCCTTCATTATTTCCTTAGATACCTCGTCGCCCAGATCTATGGCCTTTTGCAAATTGACCTTGCCTGCTTCTGTGTCACCCTTCTGAATTTGAGCATATCCCTTAATTCGGTATGCGTCGGCATTGTCGGGTGCGATCGCGATGGCTTGATCAGCAGCCGTGATGCATTCTTCTATTTCGTTGACACGTAATAACAAGCCGCTTTTTTCTACATAGTAGAGTACAGTGCGAGGACTCAGCTGAATTGCCTTATTTAGGTCGTCGAGTGCTTGTTGGTACATTCGGGCCTTCACTTCGAGTTGTGAGCGGTCGTAATAGAATGAGGCGTTGACTTTGCTGCTGTTGAGATATGCGTACTGATTGTAGTCACTGACGGCTTCCCTGTATTTTCCTATTCTTGCATATAACTGACCTCTGCGCAATACATAATTTGCCGCTTCGGTGGGTAGGGGTGTAGGAAACAGGGCTATAGCACTGTCGAGTAGTTCAATTTGTATTGTTGCTGTATCTCCCAACCCTTCATGTGCCAAACATGCGGCAAAAAGGGTAGCGGCAGACCGTGATGCACCGCTGTTCAATTCATCATATATCTTTAGAGCTTCACCGAAGTCCCTTTTCGACATTAGTATGCGTGCCTTTAGCAATTTATACGATGAATCATCGGGCGAAAGAGCAAGAGCCTTGTCAATATACTCAATTGCCACATCGTATGTCCATTGGCTGTACACAGGTGTCGGCTGGTACAACAATTTAGTGTATATGATATCTGCAATGCGTGCGTTGGCGACCGCCTTGTCCTTGCTCTGTTTGTAGTATTGCATTAAATCTTTATTGGCATCGTCAAATCTCTCCATGTCAATCAGAGGAGTCGCACGTCGGTAGTATCCTTCCGCATTATCCGGATATTTTGACACAAACAGGTCCAGCAAGCCAAGATATTCCTCGTTCGATAGCGAATATGACATTCTGTACAGATAAACCAGGCTTTCCTCCATTGTGTCTGGAAGTCCTTTGGGGATATGAATTTTATCGAGGGCTATATTGTTCACTTTAGATGAAATCGCCTGAATTTTGAGTGAGCTGGCAAACTGGATCCCTAAAGCATATCCATTCAGGCCTATAGAAGGTTGCACTGTTGCGACTAATTCACCGTTAGCGTTGAATAAAGGTGCTCCAAGATATGAGTCGTCTATCGCATATGACAGAGTATAAAACGGATAAGTAAGTTCATCGGTTCCAATAGCTTTGATACCGCTTACACGCGCTGTAGGGCAACTGGATAGTTTTTCCTTCGAGTATTTCAAGGCAAATAGCACCGCTCCTTCTTCTGCCCTTGACGAAGCTTGGACAAGGGCGGGTGTCTTAGATGCATTAACTTGAAATTTGACTAAGGAGTATGTATCATCAACGCCAAGTATTCGTGCCACTTTGCTTTTCTCCCCCTTTGAGTCTACGATGATAGCACTATATGCATCGTAAAACAAACTATAATCAGATATGGCAATTCCGTCATTGGAAATGTAGAATCCTGTTCCAGACTTAAGAAGGTTGTCGTCCTTGTCGTATGTTAAAACGGAAACGATGCTCTTTTGAACCTTGTTGCTCCATTTTGGTATGGCGGCGTCTTGGGCGTTAACCGACAACGTCATAGCCCATAAGGCGGCAAGGATAATAGCACCGTCCCAAATACTCGATTTGAATATAACAAACAAATTCTTTCCGATCATAATTTCAATAATTCACGTGCATTGTTGATTGCAGCCTCAGTGAGATTTGCCCCACTAAGCATGTGGGCAATTTCTTCTATTCTCTGCGACTGCGTTAGTTCAATTATATGTGTAGACACACCAAACAATCCTTCGTCTTTATACACTTTATAGTGGTACTCACCTAATGCGGCAATTTGTGGCAGATGGGTTATACTGATGATTTGTCTTCCCTCGCTTCCCATCATGCTCATAATTAGGGCCATTTTCTCTGCGATACTTCCTGATACACCTGCATCAATCTCGTCGAATATGATGGTTGGCAATTGCACTGCGTCAGCGATTAATGCCTTCAGGCACAACATTACACGCGCAATTTCACCGCCTGATGCAATTTGAGAAAGAGGTTGAAGAGGTACGTTTTTATTAGCTGAAAACATAAACGCGACTTTGTCTTGTCCGTAGCTGTCTGGTTCTGCCTTAGCAGATAATTCGACCTTGAACCTCACATTTGGCATTCCGAGTGTTGACAGCAACCGGACAATATTGACTTCAAGGTTCTCACCTGCGGCAGTGCGGAGTCCGCTTAATTCCTTGGCGTGAAGAATGAGTGTTTCGAAGGCTTCGGATTTTTTTTTGCGTAGTGCTTCTATATGTTCCTCGCTGTTATCAATCATGGATAGTTTGGACTCCAGATCTTTATGCAACGACATAAGTTGTTCAACTGTGTCCACGTGATATCTTTTTTCCAAACTGTATATGGTGTCCAGGCGATCGTTAACTTGTTCAAGTCGTTGTGGGTCATATTCGATTTCATCGATTTTATTCTCCAGCTCATCTGAAATGTCCTTCAATTCTATGAAACAACTTTCAAGACGTTTCGCCATTTCGTCAACATGTGGAAAGATTTTGGCTATGCCCTGCAAAGATGATCCACATTGTTTCACCTTTTGCAAAGTGTCGTTTCCTTCATCTGAAGTCAGCATAGTCTGTACAGAGTACAACGTTTGCTTGATTTCTTCTGTATGGCTCAGCAGAGCTTGTTCTTCTTCAAGTTCCGCCTGCTCTCCTTCCCGCAAGTTTGCATCGGTCAGTTGCTTGACTTGGAATTTGATGTAATCTTCTTCATCATGACTGTGTTTTGATAGTTCAACCGCCTCATCCAATTCTCGGCATATATCTTTATATTTCTTATATGAGTTCTTATATACGCCTAATTCATCAGAGTCTTTAGACAGAATATCAAGAATGTTTAACTGGAAATCTTCTTTGCCAAGGAATAAATTCTGATGTTGTGAGTGTATGTCTACAAGTTTACTCCCTATTTCCTTCAAGAGGGACAAGTTTACGGGTGTGTCATTAATGAACGCGCGGCTTTTGCCCGCGGTTGTGATTTCGCGCCGTATAATGCATGATCCGTCATCTTCAAAGTCTAAGTCATTATCATTAAAGAATGATGCTATATTATAGTTTGACAGATCAAACACCGCTTCAATAAGGCAGCGCTTTTCGCCTGCTTTGATTGATTTTGTATCGGCCCTTTCTCCAAGCAGCAATCCGATTGCCCCTAATATGATTGACTTTCCTGCACCGGTTTCGCCCGTGATGACGGAAAAGCCCGGGTGCAAGTCGATGTCCAAACGATCAATCAGTGCATAATGTTCAATATGTAAAGACTTTATCATATAGAGACTTTAAAGTATGCGTTTTGAAAGTGAATGCAAAATTACGCATTTTTTCGCAAACGACATCATAAGGCAATGACAAAATGGAGTGCTACGGGTATTTTTGTTATGGCATAGGGCGTGTGTTATAATTATCAAGGCATGTCTTAATCACCGCTTGAGCATTTCATGTGTCTGCTTGATATGCTATGTAACATGTGGCTACATTTGCCCTGACTCGATTAGGAGGATGCAGCGTTCAGTCAAACGGTCGTCTACTTCTGGGTCGTATTTTTTCTTCAAACTGGCTCCAAACAGAGTGGCAAACGCATTCGACACACTTGCTTTGAACTTGCCCATGTATGTTTTTATCAACTGATAGCTACTCATTCCGCATTGTCGGTCGATTAACTTTATAAGCAACTTGCCTTGTGAGAATGTCAGTTTTTTGAGTCTTGGTGTATATTGTTTTCTTAAGTCCTTCTCGATTTTCTTCATGTAGGCGTCTTTTTCTTCCTTTGTCTGAAGAGAATCCAAATGTGCGACACACCCTTCTATGGTCTTTTGTATTTCTACGGCAATGGGATATACAATTTTTATGTTGCGCGCAATCTTGTAATACTTTTTCGCTTGGCGGGGACTCTTGAACTGCAACTTATTGAAGATAAGCACATCCGACATGACATACCATGGAATCTGCTCACCTTCGTATTCGACCATGCCAGCATACCCCACGTAGTGCTGAAATATGGGGTCGCCTGCCATTTGGCGATTAGTCTCTTCGTTAACAACGACATTTTGTGCGGTACTTGCACTTACGTTCATTGCTAAACAAAAGATTACTAATATGTATTTTACAATCTCGTTCATGCTACAAAATTAGCAAGAAACTTAGTACCGTAATTGATTATTTGTTTACTTTAATAATAATTATAGTTCATTAGTTCAGGTCACATCACTACCATGCGCAACCTTTTAGGTACGTAGAAGGTCATGGTCTTATTTGCGAGACTGGACTTATCGGCTTATATGTAGTGTCAATGTGATTTTATATATTCATAGACGGTTAGTACGTCTTGTGTGTCCACACTTCCATCCAGGTTTACATCTTCTATGTTCGAAAGTCCAAGGCTATTGCCTGACTGCATAAGTTCGTAAATCGCCAATGCGTCTTGTGTGTCGACCTTTCCGTCTTGATTGACATCTTCTCCTGTTATATTAAAATATGAGTCCATCTCCTGCACACGTTGCCTATACCACTCCTCTATATACGCTATTTCCTTACTGAGATCTTGTACATATTGCGGTTGATACTTTGCTGCATTGAAATGGTTTACCATGCGGCTCCATGCTCCGCTGTTTATGAACAAGTCACGATAGCGTTCAAGCTTGGTGTTTATTGAATCCACCGAAAACGCACCCCGCCGTGCCGCAATCCATTTTTCCTTCAATAGGTTTTCGTAATATTGTTTTCCGCTTATATAGGTTATTGGATAAGGTGCGTTTCCGCCTATTGAAGCGACAGGCCAATCACTGTAAGTCCCATCGTATAAACTTCCATTATAGTCTCCTCCGAGACTGGTATCCAAGTCCCATGGGGTTATTACAAAGCGACGCCGGTTGGATTCTGTTGAGTCGGGATCGTCAATATTCTTATTCATGTTGCGGATGGATAGGAAGTGGTTTTTATTACCCCAATTATCGGCAATGCTCAATGCCATCACATGTATTTGATAGTCGGCGAGGTTGTCAATATAAAAATACTTGTTCACGTATGCCTCGCTTTGCCCGTTATTAAATGCGTCTTGTAACGGAGCCCACACTGCTTCGCTTGCGTAGTCATCGGGATAAGTCAGTTCCCACGCATTATGCCATTCAACGGTACATGCGGTATAATCTGAATTGTATCCGGGATTGTTTTGGTCATCAATATCAGTCGTTCCGCTCTTATACAATACGCCTCGAAGCAATGGCGTTTCATCGTCTGTAATCTTCACCTTTTTAAGATTTAGTAGCTTGCGGTTTATTCTGTCAGACATACAGTAAATCCCATAATATGCATTGTTGATATACACTTCAAGGAACTTGCCTATGGTTCCGTTGCGTCCTCCGAAATCAGTATCATAAGGCAGTTTTGAGAAGTCGTTCCAAATGTCCATGCATACCCTGTTGCGCATGCAAATACGGTCAATTGCCATGGCGTCAAGAATCCAAGACGAGCATTCTCTGAGTCCAAGCAACGTCGTATCGGCTTCTTCGGTATAGTCAGCGTTGCGCAATTTCATGTTAAATGACGGTTTCATCATGTATTCACTTGCCGTAGCGCCGCGTGTCTTGAATTTTGCCGGCATTTCAACGACAGTGCCATCAACGTCGGTTAGCTGCATGTATCCGTTTACATACGACATCCCTTTTGTGAACTGCCCATCCATTGTAACACGTAGTACTGGCAGAGTCGGTGTAGTGTCTTGTGCAGACG
The DNA here is from genome assembly GCA_964537205.1 of uncultured Bacteroidaceae bacterium. Lineage (GTDB taxonomy): Bacteria > Bacteroidota > Bacteroidia > Bacteroidales > Bacteroidaceae > Colivivens. The sequence goes on along the minus strand of CAZHZH010000042.1, from coordinate 12,810 downwards.
CCGGCATTATGAATATCATGAATAAGATAAAGAGATTATACCACTGCTGTTTCATATTGAGTCCTTTTTTTTATTTATGTACTTCCACTAAAACACATCGGTTCTTTTCGTTCTCGGCGAATGGCTGCGCGGTGTCACCGTATGCTTTGGCTACGATATCCTTGCGAGGAACACCCTTGCGTATGAGAGACTCTACTACATTGTTTATACGTTTCTGTGACAATTGCATATTTAAGCGTGAGTTGCCAGTCTCCTTGTCCGCGTAACCTTTTAATGAGATCTTGGCTCCCTTATGCCGGTTGTACCAAATGACTATCTCGTCAACGAAATCCTCATTATCAATGGCCGTACGTTGGACACCGAATTGCAGGACGTCAACGTATGAGCTTTCGTCTTCTCCTTCTCCCGTTCTGACAAATGTTCCCTTGCCGGATGTCGTGGTTGAAGAGCTCGTGGCGTTATTCGACTTTTTCCCCGTATTTTTTTTGGCGTTGCCGGAATCCGATTTGCCCCTTTCGGCCATAAATTCCTCTCTCATAGTTTTGTAGTCCCTTAAACTTCCGACATCCTCTATGTCCATGTAATCGGCAGAGTCGGCATCAGTGTAATATGCCCTGTTCAACACGCCACGGTTGAACGACTCACGGTCTATGTCGGTTTCGTTGTCGTAGTAGATCTCCTCATAATCTGTTCGGTCGATTGACGGTCGTACAATATGTATGTCAAACTTCATCTCCTTGACACCGTTTGGCGCGATGTTGCCGAATATACGGATCTTGTGCTCGGCATAACCGACGTTCTTTTCTGAATGGAAAATCGCGAATATCCTCTCCTCGCCACCGGGAGGAATAAGTCCGGTTTCGATGGACTTCAATTCTATAGACCCGTTTGCCGGTTGAATGTCAGTAATAAGCAGACTTTCTTTTCCAACATTCTTGACCACCCAGACCATGCGGACTTCATCGCCAAGGACTACAGGAAGGTAATGTCTGACAGAGTCTTCAATCTCAACCTCCGTCGGTCCAAGCACTTTCTTGCAGGAATCAAATGTCAATGAAGGAAGTGTTACAAGTGCCACCGTTGCCAATATGTATTTAAGATTGCGCATGTTATGTATAGTAATTAACTATGTCCGTTATTATTGTTGGTTCTTCTTTATGAAATTGTCTATGTTGGCATCGGTCTCTCCGTAATTTTTCATTCCGTGTAGTTCGTTATGCCCTTTCAAGACCTCAACCATATCCTCCTTTAGAGCCTCGTCGGCATCCTGTCCTTCCAAGTTGAGCAATTGAATTTGTGTGAAACTCAATGCGGTGAGCAAATAGTTCAATTTCGTGCGTTCCGTATGCTCCACATTCTTTGACGCTTTATCAAGACCGCTTCGAAACGCGGTGAATTTTTGCGGGTCAAGATACGATTCTACTTCTTCTTCCATTGAACCATACAAAGGTATTATGTGATTTGTCGTCGCGACTTTATTTTCCAACGACAGGTAATAGTCACTTATCATACGGCCGGTTTGTGGATAGTTGTCTTTATAGAAAGCTTTTACTTCCTCTTCTACGTTGGTGTTGACATTGTATAGCAACTTGGCCAGCACGAAAGTCTGCATATCGTCAAACGAAGAATAGTCATCGCCGCTGCCGTTCAAGAAAATGCCTTTCACACCTTGCTCCTTATATAGTTGGAATCGTTTTTGCATGACCAAAAGGCAAGGGAATGGAGACAAATAGTCACTATAGTTGCGTGGGTAGTCCCATATGTATATTAAGGTGGTCTTGTCTTTCCAATCGTTAATCATGCTCATGAACGTGCGGTAGCCTTTGTTCTCCGTGAAATTCACACGCATCGGCAGGTCGACGGCGCTTATGATTACTCCGACGTTTGAAGGTAGTTTCTCGGCTGGAGCCTTTTTTGTCGTATGATAAGCGGATGTAAAGAACTGATGACCTGGGAATCGTTTGGCAAGACGTTTCATCATATTTGTAACAGCCGGAGTCGCATTGTCCGATGTGTTGCCCAGCTTGACGCATTTATTACACGTGCACGATTTCTTATTGTCGCGCGGCATTATGCTTATGCGGGTTGACGACCCTGGCTCGTTTCCATATCCGAAGTTGTCAATTATATATTCAACCAGTGCGTTGTACATCTTATCGCTGCTAAAGCAATACTGGTCCTTATCTTTTTTCCCATCAATGGTGGCGTACACGTCGTTGTCTGCGTCCTCTCCCAATACCTTGTGCAGGTTGTGTCCCCACAACCCCCAGTCATAGTCGACATGATGGGTATGGTATGCCTTACGTATAGAGTCAGACGCATTAGTCGGACTGTATATCGCCCGGAATTCGAAGTCGGGCGTTTCGGTATGCTTGACTTGAGCCTTACAAGAAAACAGTGTCACTGATATTACAAGTAGACAAGATACTATGTTAAACCGTTTCATCATCTTCATTATTTAAAAACTAATCAAAGCTGACGCATTGATATAGAAAATGTTATTGTAAGAAGTAGCCACCAAAGGGTCGTTTTCATAAACACCGGTCAGCAATTCCTCGCTTTGCGTATACATGGTGTACCATGTACCTGAAATGGAGAAGCCCAGGTGTTGGTTTACTGTATAGTACCCGCCAAAACCCACGAATGTGTTCAAATGGTCGAAGGCGGCAGGGAGTGAGCGGTCAATGATAGAGCTTTCTGGCGCAGTGCCGACACCGCCGGTGGCAAATATATGTGAGTTCACGCCTTCAAACGGAAAGAATTGTATTTTGGCTTTGCCGTTAATATAATATTTGCTGTCAAGCAAGAATCCGTCCACGCTGCCGGCAATAATGAATTGTTCTAATGTTTTAGTCAGTCCCAATGTCAGCATGTGCAAATTTTTGTAGCTCTTTGACCATCCTGTACGTACATATACATTCTCTATTCCTAATGAACCATCAGGATCGGTCCATCCATATACACCTGCATACGACTGGACGTGCCGCAAACTATAGTCCACATTGATTGTCCAATCATGTGGTATGTCCAAGGCCGCGCCGACTTTTACTGTGAACTTTGGGAAATACTTATTAGCCCAAGCTCCTTTAATATATGCGTTGAACTTCTTCGTAAACATGTGCTTCCATTGCGCGCCAAGCATTACGCCTGTTCCTCCTTCTGTCAAATCGGTAACACCCTCACTTGCTTCGACTCCATCCCTTCCCAGATAGCTTAAATCGAAGGTGTATTCGTTATACTCTTCCCTGCGTGTATAGCCCATGTATGCGTTTCCCGTGATTTCATCTGTATTGCCCAAACGCGCTTGCTGATATTCAAATGACACAACGTTCTTATACCCTCTGTTGAGCATGTCGTTCAACAAGCGTTGGTGTGCTTTTAATTCCTCGGACGACGGCTTGTACATCTTCAGGTACGTGTATGCGTTCGCCCAGTCCTTTTGTGCTTTGTATACCAGTCCCTTTGTATATAACAATTCATTGTGTGTAGGCCAAATTAGCAAAGCGGAATCAACCACTTCCATCGCTTCGTTTAGTTTGTGGTCCTTGATGTACTGCAAGGCCAATAATTGGCTGTTTTCCGCATACGTGCCAATAACAGTTGAATCACCAATGTAAGTGTCAACAAGCGGACGCACCAAGTCTATTGCTTCCCTGTAGTTCCCCCTTGCTTGATATGTTTGCGCTTCCTTCACTATGAAGAACGGGTCGTCTGGAAACTGCCGCCTTCCGATACGGACATATTCTGCCGTCAAATCATGCTTACGCAGCAATTGCGTTGTCGTAATGCCCATTCTGAGCAAGTCGTTACTGTTGGGACATATCTTTATTGCCTCTTTGATTTGGTTGTCGGCTATGTAGAGTGTCCCGGTGGCAATTAGAGACTTGATGTACGGCAAAACGATTTCTTCATAAGCTCCTGAGTAGGCGGCTTTCATTGAGTCTGGGGCGTTCGTGTATCCTTCCTTCAGCAACTCAAGCGCTACTGGTGTCTTGCCTTGTGCGCTGTATATCCGCGCTTTTTGTTGCAGGTACGCGTTGTAGCCGAATTTGTTGTTATAAGAGTCAAGAAGGTTCAATGCGTTGTCATAGTCCTTGGTCATAAGGTAGCAATTGAACAATCGCAACATGGCGGCTTGTCGTAGTTCTGCTTCGACATAGTCACTTGAAGCCATTTTCAACAATGGAATGGCATCGCTATATTGCTCATATCTCATGAACTCCTGGGCTTTGTCGAGGTTTATCCTTGCCAGTTCGGTGGCAACCTCATCGTTCTCAGGTGTCATTTCGTACAATCTGTTAAGTAGTCCGTTTGCTCTCGATGTATTTCCCAATCGTCGATTCACAAGATATTCCTTATATAATAATGAAGGATTCTCGCCATAGCGTTTCTTCGCCTCGCTTAAGTATACCAGTGCGTCATCGTAGTAACCGCGTGCCATAGATGTGTTGAGCAAGAAGGCCAACGCTTCATCGGAGTGGTTTGTGTCGTAAGCCTTGGCGTATTGGATGTAAGGGTCGTATAATTGTGCCGCACGTGCCGCATCCAGTTGTATTTCCTTTTTTAGCTGATTTGCATAGCCTGCCATTGACGTCCCTTTGAACGAATCAAGATATGCCATCGCCTCTGAATATCGATTTAATCCAGCGAGAATACCGACTTTTTTCTGTATCAGTTCTTTTGAGTGTGGTGAGAACGACGCTCCTTCGCCTGCGACTTCGGCGGCTTCTGCGTCATGTCCTGCCTGAAGCAAATAATTAGTAAGGGCCAAATAATATTCTACGTTTCGGGGGTTAAGTTCTATCAACTGTTTCAACGTATGTATCTGGGCGGTTATATCTCCTTTATTATGTTCGGCGCGATACTTGACTTCAAGCCTGTAGTTCCAGTCTTTTTTTATTCTTTCGCTCTCAGGATATATGCTGCGCAAGCGCTCCAGGAGTCTGTCCGCCTCATCATCGTTGCCTAAGTATCTGTAGAGGGCTATTTTCTTTCTCCACCAATGTTCACTGTAGGGACTTACTTCCAAAAGTTCGTTGACATAAACAATTGCGGATGAGTAGTTTTTTGTCTCTTCTTCGACTTTGACCAATATCTCACGCGATTGATGGTTGGACTCGTCGTCTTTCAATGAGTTAATCAGATAGTATCTGGCTTTGTCATATTGCTTGTACTGATAATAATATTGTCCCATGAGTTCGTTAAGCGCCGAAAGGTATGGGTAGTACTTATATCCTTCGTCAAGCAGTTGCTTGCCTGCCGCCCATTGTCCGTTCTTGAACAATTTTCTAACATTCTCCTCATAGTAACCTGGACTTTTCTCAATACCTGCTGTAATATTCTTATCAGTCCGTCCTTGAGCGCGAGTCTCCATGGGAATCGATATTATCATAGCCGCACCTAAAGCTATAATACCATATATAGTTGACATCGTATATTTCATAACATCGAACCTATTATCATTATTATCATGTCTTTATGCTTCTGCGTATCTCTACTTTGTCTTTGCCGCGGCCTGTGCGTTGGCTGCTCCTGCAGGCTGAGCCTTCTTTGCTCCCTGACGGTTCATGTCGCCCCATACGGCTTTTTTGCGTGTAAGGTAATTGTAGTAGCCTCGTATTGAAGAGTACACTACAATAGGATGATAGCACAATGGCTCGAGCAAACCTGCCAACAACAATTTAGCATAATTGGATGTCCTATGGTATGATCCGCCTAACAGGTAGTCGTAGAATACAACAAACGAACTCAGCATGACACTAAAGAGGAATATCGCTCCGAACATTACAAAGAACGTGTCCCAGTTCACACCTCCTGTAAATGCGAGGTAAATCACCAATAGGACACCCACGCACTCGATGATTGGCGCAAGAAACTCAAAGACGAAAGTATAAGGAAATGTGAGCATGCCTAATGTCTTATACTTTGGATTAAACAGCATTCGTGAATGTTCCACTACAAGTTGTATCAATCCACGTCCCCAACGTACACGCTGGCGGACGAGTGTCTTGACATTTGCCGGACCTTCTGTCCAACAGCAGGTATGCGGAATTTGTACCACTCTATATGGCCGGTTGAAGTCGCAACAATAGCCAATCATTCGGAACAGCATGTCCATATCCTCGGCAAAAGAGTCGGACCCGTAACCTCCGGCTGCAATAACCACCTGTGAGTTGAACAACCCATAACCTCCTGACACGTTGTTCATCGCGTTAATGCACGACCACCCCATCTTTCCGATTAAGAAACTTCGCTTGTATTCAAGATCTTGGAACAGAGGAATCGGACGGTTTGATGTGCTCAGCTCTATAATCTCTCCGTTTTCGACTGTGGAGCCATTACTCATACTCATCGTGCCACTGACTGCTATGACACTGTCGTCGAGCAGCACTGGGAAGATACAATGGTAGATTGCATCCTTGGAGAGGACGCAGTCCACATCGGTATTGATGAAATACGGGTTGGTTATTACGTTGAGTCCGCCATTCACCGCATCGGCCTTTGTGCCTCCGTTCATCTTGTCAACCACCACAAGTTTTTGGTACTTGTAGTTTGTTGATTTGAACAGCCTCTTGAAAGGCTTGCAGTGTATGTGCTCCACGTAATCGTATGGTACTTCCACCATGTCGAAATTCTCAATGAGGAGTTCAAGCGTATGGTCCTTGCTGCCGTCGTTTACAATTACAATCTCAAAGTTTGGGTAGTCTTGCCGTAGTAGTGAGTTGACATTGTCCACAATGGTTTTTTCCTCGTTATATGCAGGGGCTACAATTGACACGCCTGGGACGTAGGGTGTACTGTCGACCATATGTTTGATATAATCGTCCGACCAGCGTTTGTACCCGGAACTGTATATATATGCCATGATTAGCAAGGCGATGTATGACGCTATTAGTGCCAATGAATAGAAGAATATTACATATCCATAGAAAAGTAGAAGTGCATATAACATATTACATCAACATTTTATTAGTCCAACAATTAAGAAAGTTCCTGCAACTGCTTGAGCAGGTTTGCGGAATCTATTTGATCCATCAATATCTTGTGTTCCTCGTCATTCTGGCTTTCAGAACGTATTATTTCGAATCTGCGACGACCTTCCGAGCCATAGAAGTACAAACAGGTAAGAGCCTGTTCTCGTGTTTCCTTCGATGATGTAGTGTTGTATACTTTCTCAAAGAAGTCAACACGTTTGCCCGATCCGATTGATAACAGTGTCTTAAGGATTTCGCGTTTTATGTTTTCCGGCTGTCGGTCGTATGTATTCACCATTTCATCCTCGTTCTCAACCGTGCCAAGCTGCGCCGTCGCATGTAATGCCGCTATACGGCATTTATACCATTTGGAAAGGAAGAAATCAGGCAGATGCTTTTTCTCTTCTTCGCTGCCCCAATAAGCCACCTCCTCTATGAGGAATGCGGCTGAGTCCTCATTCTTCAATTCACTTGCCAAGGTGAGGAATGAAGGCATAGGGCGGTCACACGACTGAAGCCAGCCGAAAAGACGGTGTGTCAGCATCGGCCTCCAAAGTGACAACTTCTCGTTCAAATCTTCTTCAAGATACTTGTAAGGCTCGTTCTCCGTACTGATGCTGTATGCAAGCCGGGCCATAAGCCTGATGTTGGTCGTGTGATGGTTAAGATAGATTGCAAGCTCGCCTTCACTTACCATTATATTCATGTTAACCACCATCTGCAAGGTTTCAAAGATGTTTTTGCGCGCCACTAAGGATTTTTCGAAATAGTCTGTAACTCCTGAAATGTCTGCAAGGTACTGTACGTTTGGCAAATATAATATCTCACTCAATTCCATGCGCAACGACGAAATCATTTGGGCGAACATCTTTGGATTGTATTTCCTCAGTTCTGCCTCGCTGCATCCAAGTATCTCTTCCAGTTCTCCCGACGACGGGGCTTCTGGGAGTATTAGCATTTGATAGAACGGATCATGAAAGCGTGCGGAGAGTTTGTCGTATTTCTTCTTGTATTTTGTCCTTCTACGTATTAGTATTATGAACATAAAGAAGAGCAGGATCATTATGAAGATACATGTAACGATCAAGCCATAAGCCGTCCTTACCTGCCATGAATATTCTGCAAGGTAATTTGAGATGTTATTGATATAATATCCTATAACTTCCCATCCGTAAAATTCAACCGTAGGTCCCATGACCAACGGAATCACATTAGCATACATTCATATACCTCTTATGTTTTTATTTTCCTGCCCGTATCCAGACTTCATCCTTTAGGTGGAAGTTGGTTGATTTGTTTGGCGACACTGTTAAGCAGCTTCTCCATGATAATAGGCTTGTTTACAAAGTCGTTTGCTCCAAGTTGCATACCTCTAACAATATCAGCCTCAGAGTTCAATGCAGACAATATGATAATCGGAAGATTCTTGGTCTTTTCAAACGCGCGTACTCTTTCTATAACCTCGAAACCATCGATACCCGGCATCATCAAGTCAAGCAACACCAGGTCGGGGGTGTCGCTGCTGATAATGTCAAGTGCTGCCTGCCCGTTGGTGGCTGTTTGAATTTGGAATGTATATTGTGATAGCATTTTCCTCACCAGCAATATGTTCAAAGGAACATCATCAACAATCAGAACTTTTAACTTGTCTACGTCGATATTTGGATTAATATTTGCATTCATCCTGTTTATGTTATGGTAATTTTATCAGATTATTGCCACAAAGTTAATCTATATTTGGCACATGGCAAAATATTTCATGCGATTTTTTACTTTTCCCATGTTAGAGGCGTATTATGGCCGAGTCATCTGTTGATGGAGACTTTGGCTAATGACCCTCCTCATTATTTATTTAATAGTCAACTTCAGTGGAGATTTAACTTGTTTTGCGAATGTACTAAGGTATGATTCCCAGTCTGCCAGGGTTTTAAAGCCCGTCTCTTCGTTACGATTCCATCCTGAGCCAAAGTAGTATGTTATTTCTAGATCGGGTTTGATGTTCGTAATGGTAAGGATGTGTCCTGTGGCCCCAGAGAGTCCCTCTTCTGGTTTGAACTTCATTGCGAGACCTTTACGGCCGCATACTGTCCCGACGTATATTTTACCGAAGTCTTTGTTTTGTGAAGCGCGGTATTTTTCTTTGTATTGGTTGGGATCGCCCAAGTCCTCGTAGCCCATGTAGCCGTCGCTTTGGTTAAGAACGTAAGCATTGGGATTCTCACTGTGGACGACGATCCCGAAAGCAAGAGGCATGTCCTTTGTCAACCCCTCGTATTTCACGGTTGCCTTGTTCAGTTGTGAACCGGCATCAAGGCTGACGGTCCTGACTTCTGTAACTGACATCCCGTCGACTTGTTCTACACCATACGTCAACTTTACGGTGAAGCGCAATGGACCTTTGTCAAGTATTTCGTATGTCTTGTAGCAACGTGGGTACGCTATTTTGTCACCCACCAACAGCGCGTTGGTTCCACATCCAAGTGTAGGTCCGACCTTATAGCAGTCCATGCCGTTGCCGTGATCCACGTGGTAGCTTATTGCATTGTACACGTCGTCGGCAAGATCGCCCTTGCCAATCTTGCGCAATTTGCTGATCGCTCTTTGCATGTCCGGGTCCAGTTCGCTGGCATATCGGTCTTCAACAACCAATTTTGATGTACGCTTGTTCCAAATGTCGTAACCCCAAGCACGTTCGCCACTCTTCTGTAATGCCGGACCGTAACAGCGGAATGCGACACGGTCGTTTTCCCATGCGATATCATCGACTCTTTCCGGAAATTGCCTGCCGAAAACCTTAGGCTCGTAGTTGGAAGGCTTGCCAGCCTTGATATAGTATACAGACTTGCCCTTTGCGGCGACACCTACTTGGAATATTAGTTTGCCGTCGTATGTGACCTGGCTTGGAATTTCGCGTCCGTCAGCGTCTGTTACAACAACCTCGTTTGATCCATTTCCAAGTTTGGATTGTAGATCTCTCATGTTCACTTCGGCCATTTCGCCGCTACGGGCGATATTGAGGGAATTGTTCACTATTATCGTCACTTTGTCTCCAGCGTTGGCGGCAAATGCGATTAGAGTGGCAAAAACAAAAAAAGTAAGTTTCTTCATATTCATTTTCATTTTATTTAGTCAGTTTCTTTACGAAGTCGAAATCTAATGTCTTACGGTATAAATTCGCTTTTGCCACCTTGATCCGGATTCCGTCACCAAGGGCGAATTGGTGGTGCGACTTGCGTCCTACAAGACAGTAGTTCTTTTCATCAAATTTAAACGTTTCATTCCCTAAGAAACGCACTGCGATGAATCCTTCGCAATGATTCTCATTGATTTCTGCATACAAGCCGGCCTCTGTGACACCACTGATTTTCGCATCGAACTCTTCACCCAGCTTGTCACTCATGAATTCCACTTGCTTGTACTTGATAGACGCTCTCTCGGCTGCAGCCGCCAACTGTTCCATTGCCGAACTGTGCTCGCACAAGTTCTCGTATTTTTTCTGGCTTGCACTTGCTCCGCCTGCAGCGTAACGTGTCAGTAGGCGATGTACCATTAAGTCCGGGTAACGTCGGATTGGCGATGTGAAATGAGTGTAGTAATCGAATGCTAATCCGTAATGTCCGATGTTGTGCGTACTGTATTTTGCTTTCATCATGGCTCGTAGTGACACAGTTTCCACAAGCTCCTGTATTTTCTTGCCACGTACATCTGTGAGTAGTTTGTTGATGCTTTTGGCAACATCTGTCTTGGAGCCGTCTGTCTTGACCGTGTAGTTGAATTTTTTCACAAACGATGCCAGATGCTCTAATTTTGTAGGGTCGGGCAAGTCGTGTACACGATATGGGAAAGTCTTTGCCTTTTGGTTCTTCTTTACTTTGCCCACACTCTCCGCGACAGTCCTGTTGGCAAGCAGCATGAATTCCTCAATCAGTTTGTTCGCGTCTTTTGAAACTTTGAAATAAACGCTGAGAGGCTTGCCTTTCTCGTCAATTTCAAAGCGGACTTCCGCCCGGTCAAAGTCTATCGCCCCATTTGCCATTCTTGATGACCGCAACTTATGAGCCATCCTGTTTAGGACGATGAGTTCGTTGCAAAATTCACCTGTCCTGCGGCTTGCGGCTACCGGAATGCGCCCCTCTATGTCGGCCGCCTCGCCATTGTCTTCCAATGTTTTCTGCACCTCCTCGTATGTGAACCTCCGGTTGCTTTTTATAATGGTATGTACAATTCGCGAGTTATACACCTTTGCGTTTTCATCCATTTCAAAAATAACGGAATAGGTTAGTTTTTCCTCGTTTGGCCTTAGGGAACAAATGTAATTACAAAGCCGTTCGGGCAACATAGGGACTGTTCGGTCGACAAGGTATACTGACGTTCCTCGTTTTTGTGCCTCCTTGTCGATGATCGAGCCCTCTTGCACGTAATATGATACATCTGCTATATGCACTCCCACCTCATAACGTCCGTTGCCAAGCGGACGGATTGACAGGGCGTCGTCGAAGTCTTTGGCATCGTGCGGATCAATGGTGAACGTGGTGACATTGCGGAAATCCTCGCGCTTTTTATACTCTTCTTCAGGGATTACGTCACTGATCTTATCCGCGCTTTTCTCTACTTCTTTCGGATAAGTGTATGGCAAACCATACTCAGCTAGTATGGCGTGCATCTCTGTATTGTTTTCACCGGATATGCCAAGTATGTCTTTGACGGTGCCAATCGGATTGCTCATCCCTTCGGGCCATTCAGTGATTTGCACTAACGCCTTGTCTCCATTTTTCCCTCCCTTCAACTTGCCTTTGGGAATATACACGTCGTATGGCAGGTAGTTGTCAGAACGTACAAGGAATGCTATGCCATGGCTTACTTGCAACTCGCCAACGATAGGCTTGTTACTACGTTGGATAATTTCAATGACTTCTCCTTTGGTTTTTTTAGAGTCTTTCTTAGAAGCGTAAATTGTTATCTTTACCCTGTCGCCATCCAATGCGTGAAGTGTGTCCTCGTCATATATGGTGACTGACAAGCCGTCATCGGTGTCGACGAAATTCCTCCCACTGGCAGTGCGACGGAACAGTCCTTCGGCTTCTTGGTTGTCATTGCCGTTGTATGCGATGTCTCCATCGTAATTGCGGAACAGCACTTCTTCATCAAGCAACTCATTGAGTATGTCAACACACAAAATCTTTAGAGGATGACTTTTGAGGTGTAATCCACTCAGTACTTGCTTCAATGTGAATGATTCACGAGGCTTGCTTTGAAAAAAGTCAAGAACTTTTTCCCTCAATTGCTTTTTGTTCAGTTTGGATCGAGTCATATTACTTGTTTTTTATGTCCCCTGCTTTTACAATGCAAACATAGCTAATTTTTTTCTAATCACATAATATCTTACACAGAAACTTTCCTTTTTCATGCAACTTTCGCAAGTATGAGAAGCCATATAGTATGTACATTGCAAACTATGCACATCACGCAATTCGTCGGTTTCTCCAATCTTTACTGTTCAGTCAGTCCTAACGAATGTGCTATATGCTGCCTGACATGTATAGATGCGGATCGATACGATTCTGTATCTGGCTATTCTATGTAAATTATATGTCGGACAAATCGCCACTTCTAAGCTGCAATATCTTTGGGCTTTATCGTCAGCCAAGGCGACGATAAGGGAAGGGAATTATAATTGAACGGCAAGCTAATATGAACCCCTTACGAATGTGATAAATGAGAGATGGCAGTTAAGTCGCCAAACAAGGAGAATACAGGTTGGCAGGGCTGTTCACCCGAATTACATGGAAAGCCAGTATGTTTACCGCTTTGTAATTATCAACTAATGTAATAATAA
>CAZHZH010000041.1:0-23913 GCA_964537205.1 uncultured Bacteroidaceae bacterium | reverse complement strand
GAATGTCTGTATTCCTATAGGGTATCGCATAATCTTTTCATTTTATTTGCTGCAAAGATAATGCAATTCTACGGAATAAACAAAATAAAGTTAGGTCATTCCGGGGATTTGTGTTACCTTTGCACAAAAGAGTTGGATCATTTATGGAACAGACAATAATAAATAGAAGACTTATGCAGAAGCTGATAATAACAATGGTGACAATATGCATCACCATGGTGGCTACGGCGCAGACAAGACTGAAACAAGTATACGACGAGACCATCAACCCGATGGAGCAAATCGATCAGGCATTGTCAACAGCCAAATCATCACCAGTCAGAAAATATGTCATCTGCCAGGTGGGAGGCAACTGGTGTCCATGGTGCCTGCGCTTTGCCGACTTCATAACCAAAGACAGCGACATAGTGAAAACCATGGACGACAACTTTGTTTATATACACGTCAATTACAATCCAAGTAAAACACAAGGAGAAGACAACGTCAAGGCAGCCAATGCACTTATGAAGCGGCTCGGCAATCCGGGACGTTTCGGATTCCCTGTGTTCGTGGTGCTTGACACCGAAGGCAAGGTGTTGCATATTCAAGACTCCAGTTTTCTGGAAGAAGGACAAGGGTACAATAAAGAAAAGGTGTTGCGGTTCTTTAACATGTGGACACCAACCGCGGTGAATCAATAGAGACTGAACAAATCAAACTAAACGTGTCAGATTCGACGGCTCAGCACCTGGCTTTCGCTCACGTCATCTTGCAAGTTGTCGAGGAAGAGGAGCAGGCGATTGTAGACATTTACCTCGCTCACGCCCGAATCGAAGTCGAGGCTTAGCATGTTGAGTTCCGGATAGAGCTGATGAAGCTTCTTTTCTATGCCCTTTGATATGATGTGGTTGGCTATACATCCGAAAGGCTGCAGGCTGACTACGTTCTTCACTCCGTCGTTATACAGTTCGGTGACCTCGGCAGGCACAAGCCAGCCCTCACCAAACTGCGCCGCAGTGGACAGGATGCCGTAAGTGCCTTTCACCTCGTCGAAGATATTGACAAACGGACGCCAGTAGCGGAACGCCTTGCACACCTTATTATATTTTTTAGCCCAGCGCGCAATGAGTCCGTACAACGTCTTTATCAGAAAGTCAGGTTTAACGGTGTCGCTCAAGTGCAGACGTTTCATCTCCTCTACATTGACAAACTCAGAGCACAAGAAAGGAGTGACTATCGGCGGAATCACTTCGACACCCTTCGCTATCAACTTGTCCTCTATGTACTGATGAGAGAAATAGTTGAACTTAAGGAATATCTCACCTACGATACCCACCTTAGGGCAGTCCTTGTCGGTAACGATGGAGTCGAACTCTTTCGCCGCCTGTCCTGCAAGCACTACGAGTCCCTTTGCGTCGTTGTCCTCTATGCGCTCACAAGCGAGGGCTGTATACTTCCTAACCAGCTCCTTCGCCTTTCCGTCGACACGTTCACGCACCGCCGAGGCATAATACAGTTTGGACAGCGAGTCGCTAAAGTACAAGGTGCTGGAGATGATCGGCAGCATCTTGAACATCGGCACGTTAAAACCCTCCTGTTCGTTCACTTCGTCGTTAGATGTCACACCGAGCGCGATGAGCGGAACGTCCTTAAACCCATTGGCAATCATAGCGCGCTTGATGAGCGCGGTGTAATTAGTAGCACGGCATTGGCCTCCCGTCTGTGTCATGATGAGTGCGATCTTGTCAGGGTCGTACTTGCCAGAGTTCAACGCCTTCACCATATCGCCGACGATCAAAGTGGCAGGATAGCATACTTCGTTGTTTGCATACGCAAGTCCTTCCTGCACACTCATCTTGTCGCTTGGCGGCAGGATCTCGACATCATATCCGGCGTTCTTCATCAGCGGAGGCAGCAGCGGCGAAAGGAAGGCGGAGAAGAACGGCGCGAGAATCTTGCGCTTGCCGTCCTCCCTCGTGAACATCTTCGTGCGCAAGAACTCTCTTTCCTGTCCACGCGCGTTGTTCACCTTCAGCGAGTCGACCAGACTGCGTACACGGAGTTTCAAGCTGCCGACATTCGACACGTCGTCGATTTTCAACAGAGTGTACGGTTTGCCGTGACGTTGCATTATGTCCTTCACCTCGTCTTGGATAAAGGCATCGGGACCGCAGCCGAAACTTGTCAGTTCGACGAAATGCACGTCGTTAGGTTGTTCGGCGGTCCACTGCCCTGCCTTGATTATACGGTTGGCATACGCCCATTGTTCGATGAGATAGGTGTCGCCACGGCTTATATCATAGTCGCCGCGGACTATATCATCAGTTATGACATTCACGCCAAGACCCACGATGATGTCGGACAGCTTGTGCTGAATCAACGGGTCGGCATGATAAGGGCGACCGGCAAGCATGATGGTCAGTTCGCCATTCTTGCGGGCCTCGTCGAGTATCCTCTGGTTATATTGTTTTATGTCTTGCTCATATTGCAGCTGCGATGCTATGGCAAGGTCAAAGGCGGCCTTCGCCTCCCGCCTGCCTATGCCAAGTCCCTTCAAATAAGAGCGTAGTTGCTTCCATAGGAGCTTGTCATTTGAGAAGTTGATGACAGGCGAGTCCATACGCGTAGCCAGCGTCATGCTGCTGCGTACCACATCGCTATACGCGGTGACGATAGGACAGTTGAACGAGCCGTCGTGCCGCACGTCGTCTTTCTTCTCATACACCACGTAAGGGAAGAATATACGACCATAGTCCCCACCCTTTTCCTTGTTTACGTCGGACAGCTTCTTGTCGAGTTCGGCTATGTGCGAGTGAACCAGCTTTGCAGGGAAGCAAATGTTGTCGGACATCACACAGCGCAACTGGCTTTCATAGTTGCGGAACGTACTTGAGGAAGACAACATCACTTTGAAGCCGCACGCCTTGAACAGCGAATGCCAGAAAGGGAAGTCCTCATAGATGCCGAGAACTCGCGGAATGCCGATAACGCCCCGTACATTAGCTTCATCTGCATTATTCTCCTTTGAGCGATCGAACAGCAGGCGGTACTTATAGCTGTAGGCGTTCTTGCCCGTTTTGTGGCTTTTGCCATAATTGTTGAAAATCCGTTCGCACTTATTGCCGCTAAAG
Organism: uncultured Bacteroidaceae bacterium; assembly: GCA_964537205.1. Classification (GTDB taxonomy): domain Bacteria; phylum Bacteroidota; class Bacteroidia; order Bacteroidales; family Bacteroidaceae; genus Colivivens. Next base: position 20,803 of record CAZHZH010000041.1, on the reverse strand, counting down.
AATTTAGTGCCGCCGGCGAACATGTATTGGCTCACGTAGCAATGGTTCTCACAGCCATTACACTGTATTTGCTTAGTAGTATACGAGGCACCCGCCAGCAAATCGTCGATACAGCGCGCTGACTCTGCCTTCGAATTGGCTATGGCGTGAAGCACGCATCCGAACGCACCCATAAGCTCGGGCATGTCGGAACGCGCCACATCATGTCCTGTCAGAAGTTCGAACGCACGCACCACGGAGTCGTTGCGCATGGTGCCGCCTTGGACGACGACATGTCCGCCAAGATCATCGTTGCCACGCAACTTCAAAACCTTGTACAAGCAGTTCTTTACCACAGAGTAAGAGAGTCCCGCGCTGATATCAGCCACGCTCGCCCCCTCGCGCATCACCTGCTTGACCTTTGAGTTCATGAACACAGTGCAACGGGTGCCGAGGTCGCATGGAGCTTCGGCAGTACAAGCTATATTGGCAAAGTCGCCTATCTTGTAGCCGAGGTTGTTGGCAAAAGTCTGCAGGAACGTGCCGCAGCCAGAAGAGCAAGCCTCGTTCAATTCCATACGAACCACCACTCCATTATCGACGAATATCGCCTTCATGTCCTGACCGCCTATGTCGAGGATGAAAGACACCTCTGGCATCAGATGCCGCGCCGCCTGATAGTGGGCTATGGTCTCTATGATTCCGTCGTCGAGAGTGAACGCACTCCTGATCAGCTCCTCTCCATATCCTGTTGAACAGCTGCCGGCTATTTCAAGCGTCGTATCATTGTCCGCAGCCTTCTGCTTGAGCTTCTTCAGTCCGGTCTCAACAGCACCGATCGGGTTGCCAAGATTCATGGAATAGTCGGCGAACACAATTGTGCCGTCCTGCCGAGAGGCTACAATCTTCGTGGTTGTCGAACCCGAGTCGATACCTATATATATACGTTCCGTGTCGTGCTTGCGCATACTGGCTATAGGCATGGCGTATTGCAGCTTGTCCTCACGCCATTGCTGATGCTCGTCCTCATTTTTGAACAGAGGGCGCAAGTCGCTATGCCAACGAACCGTATGTTTCGTGTCGAGCCGCTTCATCAATTCCGACAGTCGCACGCATTGCGAACCAGTCTTCTTGTCGTTATCTGAATGTTGTTCTTGCTTGCCGGCGCGTATCGCGCAGCCCATAGCCGGAATAAGGTTGCTATATTGACTGACAATAAAGTCCTTGTCAGCGTCGAGATGGAGATAGTTGGAAAAAGCCTTACGAAGGGCTGGCATGAAAGTCAGCGGACCTCCACAAAGCAAGATAGGAGGCACGTAGTCGCAGCCATGGCTCAAAGTCGTCACAGTCTGTACCGCAATCGAATGGAAAATGCTTGCCGCTATATCCGCCTCAGGAATGTTTCTCGACATAAGGTTTTGAATGTCGGTTTTAGCGAACACGCCACAACGCGCCGCCATCGGATAGACATGTGTGGACTTCAGCGCGAGGTCGTTCATCTCGCTGTTCTCAACACCCATCAGCACAGCCATTTGGTCGAGGAACGCCCCCGTGCCGCCTGCGCAGTTGCCGTTCATACGAAGTTCCGTCTGCTTGCCATTGAAGAACACCACCTTCGCGTCCTCGCCTCCAATGTCGATAAGCGACTTGGCTTCGGGATGCATCGTGCGGGCATAAACAGTAGAAGCCACAACCTCCTGCACGAACTCAGCATTGAGTTCTTCGGCTGTAGCCATTCCGACACTTCCCGTCACGCAGATGCTTACGGTGACGTCTCCGAACTTTTCGTTGATTTCCTTGAAGTACGCACCCACAAGTTCGCCCACCTTCGTGTGGTGGCGTTCATAACGTGAGTATACCAGATTGTTGTCACTGTCAAAGACAGCTATCTTGGCAGTCGTGGAACCAACGTCCAGACCAATCGTATATGTATTACCTACATTCATTTCCTCTCGCTTCCATTTCCTTCCGACTTGTCCTCATTACTCTGTCTAAGCCAGAAACCGAAATTACAAGTTGTAAACTCTGTGCATCCAATCCCAAGCTTTAAGTCTTACTTTGCCGACTCACTCGAAATTAAGTGCAAATTTACATCGTATTCTTAAAACATCGGTTATCTTTATCAATAAAAATCTGCTCTACTTCGGTTTATTGCACAAAACAACCGCCGATGTCCGCACAATTAATCCACATTTGCACAAGTTCCGCCGTTAGCATCATTCCATGTGCATGTACCTACTGCTGTGACACCAGTCATCATGTATTTTACAAACATTGATGCATTGCATTGAAAAAAATAATGTCAATGAGAGAAAAGCATCTTTGGAGGGTACGTATAAACGATTTAATTTTGTACATTTGCAAACGTAACAGGCATTCCGCATCATGCAGAATCACATTAAAACTATACATAATGAAGACATCTACTTTATTAAATCTGACACTTGCAATCGCCTTAGTCGTGGTTTGTGGCATGACTGCATTGGGCGGCAACAACAAGCCTTCAAGTGAAACAGCAACCATCAAGGACGAAGAGAATGCGCCGGACGGCGACTTCAAGCCTTTTGATGTAACCAAGGAATTCAAAGACAATGCGTTTGATTTCTTTTGCGCGCCACTTCTACTCATGGCAGGCGACAGCACTTCAAGCAACGCCATGACCATAGGCTGGGGATCGGCAGGAAACATCTGGGGACACGACCGCCCTACAATCACAGTGTATGTGGCACAAAAGCGGTACACTCATGAATTCATGGAACGCAGCAAGTACTTCACAGTAATGAAAATCAGTGACGACGTATTAGATTATATGGGCAGCCACAGCGGACGCGACGGTGACAAGGGCGAGGCTCTTGGACTGCACGTGGCATACACCGACAATGGCGCACCTTATTATACTGAGGCCACCGAAGTCTACGAATGCGAGATAATGTACGAACAGACATTCTCCGAGGAAGGCTTCCGCAACGACATCCCTAAAGACATGTACGCCGACTTCCCCGCAGGAATACACACGATGTATATGGGCGAGGTGACCGGCGCGTGGAGGAAATAAATTCCAAGTAAACCCCAGCGGATGGCTCCCGCCCCACTACTTGAGGGGCGAGAGCCATCTGCCGTAAGTGAACATGCGCCACACCCATTCCAACGGTCCATACTTGAACCAACGCAACCAGACAAAGCTAAACAGTGCCTGAAACAAGAACACACAAACCGCAGTCAGTTCAATCTCATAAAGCCCCTGGCTCAGTCCGAGTCCGAAACCTATACCATAATATATTATAATGCCAAATACGGACTGACTTATATAGTTGGTCAATGCCATACGTCCGGGTTTTGCGAAGAATCGCAATACACGGGATTTCTCACACTTGATACACAACAGGCATATAAGTGAAAGATACACAAAAGCCATTGGGACCACACTTACAAAATAAAGGGCGGAATGGACAAATATGCCACACGGATGACCACTGACCGAATCCCAGGCGTAGATTAAAGAAAAAGGTATGCCGATCAACGACGACAATTGAAGTATCTTTACCACTTGCCGCTTATGCTCACCAAGTTTGGCATACAGTTTGTTGCGTCCTATGGCATAACCCAGGACAAAGAGTCCCAAGACCTTGAAGACACGATTGCCATCGGCAAACTCCCATATACGCTCCACACAACCCTGCATAAGGAAAGCGAAAACACCACCATAACTGTCCGCGTCGCGAAGCCACGTGGCGAAGTTCGCCTCGTCAATTCCCATACTGTCAGCCTTCCTCCACCAGGCGTCATACAGAGGTTGCGACAAGCTCACTCCAGCCAACTGTTGAAACGCATCTATGAACACTGGTATTACAAGTAGGATGCCAGCGGAGCATAGCAGCCTTTTGTTCGTCATGTTATGAAACAAAGGCAGTATCATGCCAAGCAGGGCATACAGGCACAAGATGTCCCCGCTCCAAATAAGGAGCAAGTGAATGAGGGCGATTATCATAAGTATCAGCATACGTCTGTAAAACAGCCGTATGCCATTTCCGCCCCGTTCGTAAGCATGCTCAAGGATGATGGAAAAGCCGCAGCCAAACAGCAAGCTGAACAGCGTATAGCCTTTGCCGTCTATCAAAAAATATTGCAAGAACCTTACGACACGGTCCGTGCCTGCCGTCGGCATCATGTCTCTTGCCTCCTGGTCCAGGAACGTCCAAAGGCCGAACTCGGGAAAGTTAGCAAGTATAATCGTGAACAATGCGAAACCGCGTAGCGCGTCAAGGATGATGTATCTTTGCTTCTCTGATGTCGGCCCTAAATTACTGCTCATAATCATTCGTGGCACTTACTTGCGACTTTAATGATTGAGCAAGAAACCACTTACGAGCGAAGCCGCACGCGTATAGCTCTGTTCTGAAGTAAAACTATGGTCGACACCTGGTAGCAGCACGAGTGTGGCGTCCTTATATCCCGCCTTATAACGCTCGCTATATGTGTAAGGGACGATACGGTCGGCCGTCCCGTGTACCAATATGACCGGTTCCTCGTATTGCAAGGCTGTTTCATAAATAGGAAGAGTCTGCGCAGACTGGCAGTAAGCGCGCCCAACCTTGAGATTGCGTCCTGGCAAAGTGACGATCTCCGGGATGTTGCCAGCGTCGTATGTACCGCCCTGCAATTGTCCGCGAAGAGCGTCGTCACGCAGAACGGCGGCAGGAGCGCACAAGGCCACGGCGTGTATGCTTCCACGAAGTTCGCCTGCCACCATCGATGCCACAACACCGCCTTGTGAATGTCCGACAAGGCAGATCTCACCGACCCACGGCTGTTGCAGCGCATACGCAATGACCCGTTTGGCATCTTCAATCTCATTCGGCACCGTCATGTCCTCGAACTTGCCGTCGCTCTTGCCACAACCATTGAAATCGAAGCGGATGCTCGCTATCCCCTTCTTCTGCAAGCTGTCCGCAATGGCGCACAGAAGAGGACGTTCCTTATTTGAGCCGAAGCCATGGCATATAATGGCAAGGCGCACCTTCTTGCCATCGTCCTCCTTGGGTCTCTGTATCACGGCGTCAAGCATGCCATGGTCACCCTGTATCTTCACATTCTCTTTTGTCTGCGCGTTCGTCATAAGCGTTCCTCCAACAGCAAGGCATAATGCCCCAATTAACAATTTCATCTTTTTCATGTCCTTATTATATTTACTTTATATTATATATATATATATGTGTCCGTATAACGCACAAAGCGCGGTAGCGAGCCTAATCGGAAGCCGCCGGCTTATTCTTCCAACGCACTTTCAATTATGTCGCGCACGTTCTGCATGATCGCCTTCGTGGTCTTCCCCTTTCGCTCCTCCATGGTGATGGGATCGTGTATGGTCAGCGTAAGAGTAGTGCGGGTGATGCTGTGCGCGCCACGGCAGAACGCCTTGAACGAACCGTTGATGGTGATTGGCACAAGCGGCAGACCGATTTCGTTCGCCAACATGAAAGCCCCCCGCTTGAACGGTCCAAGCTTGCCGTCATAAGTCCGCGTTCCCTCCGGGAAGATTGTCATCGACATTCCGCTGTGCAACGCCCTGCGCGCGTTGGTGATGGCGGTTTGGATAGACGACAGGCTGTCGCCAACGAATATCTGATGGGTGAGCATACACGTCCAGCCGACTACCGGCATCTTCTTCAGGTATTCCTTCATCATCCACTTGAACGTATGCTCCAAATAACCATAGAGCAGCAATATGTCGAGATACCCCTGGTGATTAGCCAGGAATATGTATGATTTTTTCGGATCGACTTTCTCCGCTCCCTCCACCTTGACCTTAAGAAGGAAGAGCTTCAGTCCCAACCGTCCCCACCACATAGGCACATGGCGGTGGGCCAGCACATCAATACCAAGTATCGAGGCGGCAGTGGCACCGATTCCCGCAAGAATGGTTATAATGGAAAATAGTGGTACGGCTATAACGAACGTGTAGAGTTTGTACATATTGAAGTGTATTTAAAGTGTATATAATGTTCAGTCGGATAGTTTTTTGAGAGTGAATACGGTCAGCTCGGGCCATGCTCCGATACGGAACGGTATGGGAACACAACCGACACCTTCGTTCACGTATAGTGTCTGCTTTATCACATCGCCGTTGGGACGGGACTTATAGTTGTCGTACGCCCCACTCCACTGGTCGTAGATGAGCGCGACGGGAGACCATCCGCATATCTTGAACTGCCCGGCGTGGGTATGCCCCGAAAGGGTCAGCGGTATGTCCGTTTCAGTCAGCACCTTGCGGTCCCAACTTGTAGGATCGTGACTGAGCAGTATTTTGAAAGCAGAAGAGTCGACATTCAGCGTCGCCTTAGGCAGGTCGCCATACGAAGGGAAAGGAGGCTTTCCGTCGTTCTCTATACCAACGATGACTATTGAATCGCCGCCCCGACGAATCACGCTGTGGTCGTTAAGTAACAACGTCCACCCCATGTCGCGCTGCCGCTTATGCAAGTCTTCCACGTCAGCCTTCCGTTGTTCGTCTGTGTAATTCCGCATATAGAGCGCGTAGTCGTGATTACCCATAATCGACATGACCCCGTCGGGAGCCGACAATGTTGACAGAGTGTCCTCGAACCCGTCGAGTTCGTTTGCCTGGAATGTGACCAAGTCGCCAGTGAACACAATCAAGTCGCACTTTTGTGAATTGATAAGTTTCACTATCGTCCCTACCTCGTCCTCATGTCCGCAGTGAAAGGCAAAAGCGTGGAAGTCGGAGAACTGCAGGATCCTGTAGCCGTCGAATTCCTCTGGCAGATCGTAGAAATACAGCGTCCGTTCGTTAACGACATAGTGCTTGCTGCCATAGAAATAACCGACAGCGACAAGGGCGATAAACACCCCTACGATCGTACCTATTATTTTAAGAGCTTTCTTTCTTGTCTTCTTCATTTTTACCTGATTGCTTTTTACACGTTCACAAACTTCTTCATCCGTTCGAGGGCGAAACCACGCCGCCTCGCGTAGTCTTGCAATTGCTCCTCGCTGATTTTGCCTACGGAGAAGTAGCGTGCGTCCGTATTGAGTATTATAAACCCGCTCACCGACGAGTGGGGAATCATCATGCCGTTTTCCGTCAACCTAACGCCTATGTTGCCGAAACCGCACAGCTTGTCGACTATGAAGTTGATCGACATGTCGGGTATCGACGGATAGCCTACAGCAGGGCGAATCAATGACGCCTGTGGCAGTCCTTCCGTCTGTTCAACCTTTTGTTGCAGCAATTCGGCGGCGGCTTCCGCAAGACGGTCGGACAATGTGACGGTCAGTAGTTTCTGGTAGTCGTCCTCGTATGCGGCGGCTTCATCATGCCGTCTTACCGTCGTGGCGAAAATATAAATCCTGTCATCCCGCTCTTTAACATAATCACTCAGACACAGGCAGCTTCCGTCGCTCCCCGGAACCTGCTGGCGCAGGAAAGGGATGCTGACTGAGTCGGCAAGGATGATGTCATCGCCTGATGAGCGGGCGCGGAACGGACACAGCATATATTCCACACTGACCTTGTCCTTCAACTTCGCCAAGATCGTGTCAGCCTCAGTCCTCAGCTTTTCAGCCTCCTCTTTATGGGAACTGACCTGCCATGTGTAGAAGAAATGAACCCAACTGATGTGCGGCACCAGTTCGTCAATAGTGAATGTGCCTTTCATCTCGCAGGGTTGTGTTGACAGAAACAATATAATGACATGTACTCCGTTATCTCGTTTTAATTATATCAGTCGAACTGAAGCTCCTTTCCGCGAACGCCGTCAATCACGATGCCGTCAACGTACGCGGTGATGCCGTTCACGATAGTTCGGACGACCTTCCACTTAAACACGCGGTTGTCCATCGGAGTCCATCCGCACTTTGTGTAGTATCTGCCTTTGCCTACATGCCAGTTCGCATTCGGGTCGACAAGCACAAGGTCGGCGTAGTAGCCCTTGCGTATGAAGCCGCGCTTTCTGATCTTGAACAGGATGGCGGGATTGTGGCTCATCAACTGCGGAATATGTTCAATCGGTATTATGCCTTTGTCCGCCAGTTCAAGCATGCTTACAAGCGAGAACTGAATGAGCGGCATGCCCGACTTGGCGCGCAGCGCGCCTCCTTTCTTCTCGTTAAGCAGATGGGGCGCGTGATCGGTGGCGACGACATCAATCAGTCCGTTTCGCAAACCCGCATAAAGAGCCGCCTGGTCTTCAGGCGACTTGACCGACGGGTTGCATTTGATTTTTGTGCCTAATGAGTCGTAGTCTTCCGTAGTGAACATGAGGTGGGCAATGCATACCTCCGCAGTTATCTGCTTTTCCTCAAGCGGCTTGTTCTCGAAAAGCGACAGTTCGCGTCCTGTCGAAACGTGCGCTATATGCAGTCGCGCACCTGTGCCTTTCGCTATCCTTACGGCCTTTGACGAAGCCTCGAAGCAAGCGTCCACACTGCGTATACGCGAATGATAACGAACAGGGAAGTCGTTCTGTCCCTTATACTGTTTCTTGAACCGCTGTATGTTTCTCTCGATGATGGAGTTGTCTTCACAGTGTGCGACAATTCGCAGAGGAGACTTTTCGAATATCCTCCACATCGCATTGTCATCATCCACCAGCAAACCTCCCGTACTCGATCCCATGAACACCTTCACTCCCGGCACACGGTGCGGGTCCAACTGTTGCAGCAGGTCCACATTGTCGTTTGTCGCTCCAAAATAAAACGAATAGTTCACACGGCTTTTCTTGCGGCCAAGTTCGAATTTCTCCTCTAACCGCTCAATAGTCGTTGTAGGCGGGTTTGTATTAGGCATTTCCATATACGAAGTGACACCGCCTGCGGCAGCCGTGCGGCTTTCAGAGGCGATATCGGCCTTGTACTCATATCCAGGTTCACGGAAATGCACATGGTCGTCTATAACGCCAGGGAACAAATAAAGCCCTCGGGCATCGATGAAGTTATCATCGCCCTCAGGCTGCAATGTCTCTCCTTCGATAATGTCCGATATATACTCGTCTTCTACAATTACAGAACCTACAAATTGTCGTTCCTCATTTACAATCGTCGCTCCGCTTATTACAATCCTCATATCCTGGTTAATCCTTAGGTTTCGGGTATTTTTTGAACCATCCGTCGAGACGGAGGCGGATGACTCCGAGCAGCGCCTCGCTGAATATGCCTCCACTCATCTTCGATGTTCCTTCTACCCTGTTCACAAAAATAACTGGAACTTCCTTTATCTTAAATCCGCACTTGTATGCGGTGTATTTCATCTCAATCTGGAAAGCGTAGCCTTTGAACCTGACAGCGTCCAAGTCGATGGTGTCCAGCACCCGACGGCGATAGCATACGAATCCTGCCGTAGTGTCACAGATGTTAAGTCCTGTGACGAATCGTACGTACTTAGATGCGAAGTACGACATCAGAACACGTCCCATAGGCCAATTGACGACGTTCACCCCTGAGACGTAGCGCGAACCGATGGCAATATCAAAGCCGTCATCGGCACAGGCGGAATAAAGTCGCGGCAGGTCGGACGGAGCGTGTGAAAAGTCCGCATCCATCTCGAACACATAATCATATTTTCGCTCCAAACTCCACTTGAAACCGGCAATATACGCCGTCCCCAAACCCTGTTTGCCTGCGCGTTCCAATATGAACAGGCGGTCAGCAAACTCGTCGCTCATCAACCGCTTTACAATCGCGGCCGTCCCGTCGGGCGAGTTATCGTCTATGACCAGAATATTGAACGCCTTCTCAAGTGCGAATATTGCACGAATGATTCGTTCGATATTCTCCTTCTCATTATATGTTGGAATGATTACTATACTGTCACTCGTGTTCATAATAGCCGTTATTTCTCTTAGTCTGCAAAGATAGTATAAACTGCCGTAAGCACAAAATTATTTACGAATTATTTTGTTTTATGTCACGAAACTTTAGCATGTGTTAGTGGCGGAGTGCCTCATGCCGCCTTATAGTGATATTTTTGCTTAGCAATATTCATCGCACCTTACTATAAAAGGCGGGGCTTTTCACAGCAACAACAGCCGTCATCACATTATTTTTCTTTTATGCCGCTCTTTCTCGTGCTTTTTTATTATCTTTGCAAAGTAAAATCGATTTTCAACAAATTATTAACTTTAAAGATTGATTGTATGATTTGTCCTGATTGTCACACAGAGAACGCAGAGGGAGCTAACTACTGCGCTCATTGCGGGGCTGATTTGAGCCCCATGGTTGACGGAAAAAAGAAGTGGCTGACACCAGACACATTCTTACTTGCGTTTATTGGCGTTATGATTGTCGGCAACATGGTCCTGCTGATTATGCGCCTTATCGGCAACGCCCTTGACTGGAGCCGCACAGTACCTTTTATCGTCTTAACGTCGTTAATATCTATATGTCTAAGTTTCTGCTACATACTTGTACCTTTGGCAATTAAGAAGCCATTGTTCAGGATCATCGGACTTATAGCGACTGGTATCTTCATAATTTACTTGGTAATATCAACTGTCATCTCCATGTTCACCATGTTGCATTACGCATATTAAAGACACCTAAAGTAATAACAAATTCGCAAACAAGATAATATATAAAAGGTATGAAAAGGAGCAACGGAATTAGAATTAGTCCGATAATCATCGTATGCCTTGCCGCCGCACTGATATGTTCATGTCAGAAAGACTCTAAACTGAAGAGGGCGGTTGAGGAGATGAACAAGGAATGCCCAATGGACATGGGGGCAATCGGTGAGATGACGGGCTTCGAATATAAGGACGGCAACGTCGTCATGTCGTATGACGTACACGAGAACATTGTAAACATCGACGCGCTCAAGGCGAATCCCGACTTAATGAAGCAATCCGCCCTGACAATGTTCAGCAATTCAGACACAGAAGGCACACAGAACCTGCTCAACGACATGGAAGAAGCAGGCGCCGGCCTTACGTTAAAGTATACTGGCATAGAAACCGGCTCGACAGTGTCGGTCACACTCACTCACGAAGAACTGGTTGAAGCGAGGAATTCCACAAACGGCGATTCCGACCCTGACGCGGTACTTGAGAACGAGGTGGAAGTGACTAACGCGCAGATGCCGATGGAAGCCGGCAACGGGATTACTATCACGCAGCTGACCATTGATGGCGACTACGTAATATACGACTGCTCTGTAGATGAAGACTTGATTTCTGTCGAAGCCATACAAGAATCAGCCGATGAAGTCAAGGAGACACTCAAGCAGGAACTCAGCGCCGACGAGCCTGCGAGTGTAATGTTTATCCAAATGTGCAAGAACGCCGGAAAGGGCATCGGCTACAGGTATATCGGCAACCAAAGCGGCGAAGAGTGCTTGGTCACAATTGAGACCTCGGAACTTTAGTCCGTGACATAGCAACGCGACAGACCGACAAGTATTATATAAATATGGTGTGCTCAGGAACACAGCACACCATATTGTTTGTGTAGCCAACAAATAAAACACTTTATTATGCTTAATAATACCTATCTATTATTAAAGGTGTTCTTTTTATGAAAAATGTCGGTGATTGGTTTCGAAGAAATTGCTACCTTTGTAGCATCAAAAGATTAATTACAGATAGAATTTCAATTGTATGAACAGATTAGTATGGGCGTTAGCCCTTGTATGCGGCACGGCTATATTCGGAGCCTGCTCAGTTGACACTAATGACGACGCTTATGCGACAGTCTCTTATTATGGACGGTGCGACAGCGTGGTATTCTCCGACATCAACGACACAGTGTACGGTCAGTACATAACCAAGGCACTGGCATCGAAAGCGATACCACTGACCGGCGACAGTTCCCTATTCCAGGAAAAGGGCAAGACCGACGACAGCAGCATATCCTCGGCCATCACAGTGTGCAACATGCAGGCAATACAGACATATAGCGACATGCTGGTGACAGCCACATCAACACTCGTCAGATCTACATTATACAGTCAGTATGGTGACATAATCAACATTGACTCTCTCGACAACTTCACGGTATACTTGAGCCTGTACGGGTACTACAACAACGCGGACCAATGGTTGGCCAGCTACTCGAAGACATTCTAAGACATCAGAACTCAGACACGAACCACAGACTTACATTATGAATATGCGACGACTAATATTATTGACCATATTGGGGCTGACAATCAACGGATGGAGCCAGCCACACTATGACATGGCGAATATGCGGCGTGAAAACCTCAACCGCGGCCTTGTGGCGTACAAAACCCCGAAAGGCGACAGCGTGTGCATAGCATGGCGGTATCTCGACGAAGACCTGCCTACAACATCGTTCAACGTGTACAGAAACGGCAAGCTGCTGAACAAGCAGCCTCTCTCCGGACCTACATTCATGAAAATCGCAGATATTGGCGACGCTGAGTTTGAAGTGCGCACCGTGGACGGAAAGAAGGAGTCGCACAGGAAGGACGGCAAATGTACATTGGGCAAAGACGCGCACAACGGCTACCTGAGCATCCCCTTGCAAGTGCCTTCAGACGGGACGACTCCCGACGGACGTGGTTACAGCTACAGTGCCAACGACTGCTCCGCCGGCGACGTGGATGGTGACGGTGAATATGAGATCATCTTAAAATGGGATCCTTCAAACGCACACGACAACGCACACGACGGCTATACAGGCAATGTGATTTTCGACTGTTACAAACTCAACGGCAAGCGTCTGTGGAGAATCGACCTCGGGAAAAACATACGAGCCGGAGCGCATTACACCCAGTTCATGGTGTATGACCTCGACGGCGACGGAAAGTCGGAAGTAGTCATGAAGACAAGCGATGGCGCCACCGACGGCAAAGGAAACGTGATCGGTGACAAGAACGCCGACTACGTGTCGCACACAGGACGCATAGGACGAATCCAGACGGGAAACGAATACCTCACGGTGTTCAGCGGCGAGACCGGCGAGAACTTGTGTACGGTCGACTACGTTCCGAAACGCGACTCAGGCAATTGGGGCGACGACTACGGCAACCGGAGCGAACGCTACCTTGCGTGTGTCGCCTACCTGGACGGCAGGCACGCGAGCGTAGTCATGTGCCGCGGATATTACGCCCGTACCACACTCACTGCATGGGACTGGGACGGCAAGCGACTGAAACAACGCTGGGCGTTCGACTCGCAGAATGGCGGGTGGCAGACATGGGGCGGTCAAGGAAACCACAACCTGCGTGTCGGCGATGTCGACGGAGACGGCAAGGACGAGATCGTATACGGCTCAATGTGCGTCGACGACAACGGCGAGGGATTATATAACACGGGACTCGGACACGGCGACGCCCTTCACATGTTCGGATTCTACCCCGACAGCGAGAAACTGCAAGTATGGGACGTACACGAGAACAGACGCGACGGGTCTACATTCCGCGATGCCGCCACCGGCGAAATCATATTCCAGATAAAGGCGAACAACGATGTCGGACGCGGAATGGCAGCTGACATAGATCCTACCAATTGGGGAGCAGAGATGTGGTCGTCCGCCTCAGGAGGAATCCGCAATGTCAAAGGCGAGTTGGTGAGCGGGGCGCGCGTACCCGTCAACTTCGCAATATGGTGGGACGGTGACTTGAACCGCGAGCTGCTCGACGGCGGACGAATATCAAAGTACAATCCGGCTGAGGAAAATGTCTTCGTGCTGCTTGATGTCAACAACGAATGCTCGTTCAACAACGGGTCGAAAAGCAACCCGTGCTTGGAAGCCGACATACTGGGCGACTGGCGCGAGGAGTTGATCGTGCGCACACGCAGGAGCGACGAATTGCGCATCTACCTGACCGACATACCGACACAGTACCGCTTCTACACATTCATGCAGGACATACCCTACCGCATCAGCGTGGCTACGCAGAACGTAGCCTACAACCAACCATCAGAGTTGGGCTGCTATTTCGGCTCCGACTTTAAAAAAGGACAGACGTTCAGAGGATGGACTTTTGAATAAAACGACATTCACACAGTAAGCAACAAAATAATAATCGCACAAAACAAGAAAGGAACATAAAGTAAAGAACATAAATGGACACGGATTTTGATTTAAGCTCACTTGAATGGCTTAAGCCATATAAACATTTATTGGAATACAAGGTGTTCGGCATATCACTGATCGACCCGATTTCATTCCTGCTGAAGGTCCTTGTAGTCGCCGTAATCGTCCAACTTGCGGTATGGACAATCAACCGCCTGCTCAATCCGACGAGAATGGAGCGGCGGAAGAGCAAGATGGACAAGACGACCGCGGTGTTCTTCCGCAAGCTGATGGTGACAATCGTCTACATCATGGGTATAGCGAGCATCCTCTACATGATACCGGCATTGCGGGCCATAGCCACATCAGTATTCGCAGGAGCCGGCATCGTGGCAATGGCCATAGGTCTGGCATCACAAGACGCGCTGTCAAACTTCGTGAGCGGTATATTCATCATACTCTCCAAGCCGTTCCGTATCGGCGACTACATAACACTCGACACAGGCGATGCCGGCACAGTCTCGGAAATATCAATGCGCTATACAGTCATTACGACTTCCGAAAACAAAAGAGTGATCATCCCCAACTCGAAAATCAACAGCGCCATCATAACCAACTCCACAATAACCGACATGCGGACTTGCGCCTTCATCGAAGTAGGCGTGGGATATTCAGAGAACATCGACCACTGCATGGACGAAATGCGGAAAGTCATAGAACCCGACAGCCGCGTGATCGACAACCGCACGGAAGCGGAGAAGGCGCAGGGAGTGGACAAAGTCATCATAAGGGTCATCGAACTGGGCGACTTCGCCATAACGCTCCGGGCTTACGCATGGACGACCTCGCCATCAAGCGCGTTCACACTGAAATGTGATATGCTGAAAGCCATAAAGAACCATTTCGACGAAGTAGGCATAGAGATTCCTTATCCTTACATGAACGTCGTCAAAAAATGACCAATGGACTATAACGCAATAATCGACAAGTACTATCCCGAGCCGGGCAAGCTGAAGGAAATATTATTGGTACACAGCCGGCACGTGGCAGACAAGGCCCTTGACATGGCGCGCAAACACCCGGAGCTACACATGGACCTGCAGTTCATCGAAGAAGCGTCTATGGTGCACGACATCGGTATATGTCAGTGTGACGCAGCCGGAATCTATTGCTTCGGTTCACAACCCTACATCTGCCACGGAGTGATAGGCGCGGAAATGATGCGCGGCGAAGGGTTTCCAAGGCACGCCTTGGTGTGCGAGCGGCATACAGGCACTGGACTCTCACTCGACTATATACTGAAGAACGACCTGCCCCTGCCCCACCGCGACCTCGTGCCTGTGACGTTGGAAGAACAGGTCATCTGCTTTGCCGACAAGTTCTTTTCCAAGACACACCCCGACAGGGAGAAGACCGAGGAAGAGGCGTTGAAGAGCGTGGCGAAATTTGGCGATGAATGTGCCACTAAATTTAATAACTGGTGTCAATTGTTCCTGTAAACCCCCGCTTTTTGCCACCTCAAACCACATTTATTCCACATGCCAGTGCTCCGTCTCAGTAATTTATCGTAAATTTGCAATTTGGATTATAACAGGATCGTATACTTGAACAAGAAAATATATATATTGTCGGTGTTGCTCGTGGCTATGATTCCTATGGCTCAAGGTAATGGATATATACATATTAATGGGTGGGTGCCCGATGACTCCGCAAGAGTCACCGGCGATTCAATATCTCCCATAGTCAACGATTCTGTGGTTCAAGTTCTCGACTCCACCACTACGGCTACAATCATGGGCATTGACTCCCTAAAGGAGCAATTCGACAAAGAACACGGACTTGAGACCTCGTCACGCGCCATACAGTGGAACGACTCGGTGGCGGCGGCGGAAGACTCAATAAGCAGGGAGAACAAGAAAAGGAACAAGCTTGACGAACCCGTGGAATACGAGGCGGCTGACTCGGTCGTGTTCTTCATGGGGACGAAAAACGCATATCTGTATGGTGACGGTAAGGTCACTTATCAGAACATGAACCTCACCGCCGAGGAAATCCGCATGAACATGGACAGCTCGATAGTACACGCCAGCTACGTGGCCGACTCATTAGGCAACTTCATCGGCAAGCCTGTTTTCAAGCAAGGCAGTGACGAGTACGAGTCGGAACGCATGGAATACAATTTCAAGACCAGGAAGGGCTTCATATACAACGTATACACCGAGCAACAAGACGGATTCATAACGGCGGAGGAAGCCAAGAAGGGCGCTGGCGACGAGGACTACATGCGCCATGCGCGGTATACGACCTGCGACGAGGAGCACCCTCACTTTTACATAGCCCTCTCAAGAGCGAAAGTCCACACAGGCAAAAGCGTCTTTTTCGGTCCGGCATGGCCCGTGATTGAGGATGTGCCAATACCAATAGCCATTCCGTTCGGATTCTTCCCCTTCACAAGCAAGTACTCGTCCGGATTCATCATGCCAAGCTATGGTGACGAGTCGACACGTGGCTTTTACCTTCGTGACGGCGGATACTACTTTGCCATAAACGATTATGTCGACTTGAAGCTCACCGGCGAGATATTCACAAAAGGCTCATGGGGCATCGGCGCACAAAGCACATACAAAAAACGATACAAATACAGCGGCAATTTCTACTTCAACTATCAAGTGACGAAGACAGGCGAGAAGAACATGCCTGACTACAGCGTGACGAAGAACTTCAAGTTGCAATGGACCCACCGCCAAGACTCCAAGGCGAACCCTAACAGCTCATTCTCGGCAAGCGTGAACTTCGCAACCCAAAGTTATGAGAAAAACAACCTCACGAGCTTGTACAACCCCACTTCTTATTCGCAAAGCACACGTACGTCGAGTATCAGCTATTCACATTCTTTCGACAAGATAGGCCTGTCAATTTCCATGAGCGCCAACATAGCGCAAAACATGCGCGACTCAACCCTTTCGGTCACATTGCCGAACATGAGTATTTCGCTCAGCCGCTTCTACCCGTTCAAGAAAAAGAAAGTGGCAGGAAAGGAACGCTGGTACGAGAAAATTTCGATGAGTTACACCGGAAACTTGTCGAACAGCATTTCGACAAAGGAAGACCAGCTGATGCACTCCAACCTGATAAAGGACTGGAGAAACGGGATGCGGCACAACATACCGATTTCCGCATCGTTCAACATATTGGGCTATATCAATGTCACCCCCGCGTTCAACTACACGGAACGTTGGTACACCAACCGCGTCGAGCAGAGCTGGGACCAAAGTTCGCAGTCCGTAGTGCGCGACACCATTTGGGGATTCAACCGTGTGTACAACTACAACATGAGCCTGTCGTTCAACACCAAGATCTACGGCATGTACCAGCCCAACCCGAAAATCTTCAAGAAGATAAAGGCAGTGCGCCATGTGTTCACACCAAGCGTCAGTTTCAGCTATGCGCCAGACTTCGGGGCGAGCCGCTACGGATATTGGAAGACTTACACACGCACCGACTTGGACGGAAACGTGTCGCTTGTCGAATACTCACCTTATTCAGGGTCATTATACGGGACAGTATCGCGCGGAAAGACCGGCTCAGTGTCGTTTGACATGTCGAACAACATAGAGATGAAAGTCAAGAGCGACCGCGACTCAACCGGAGTGAAGAAAGTGAGCATCATAGACGAACTGGGAGCCAGCATCTCCTACAACCTCGCCGCCAAGACCCAGCCATGGAGCAACCTGTCCACACGGCTGCGTTTGAAATGGGGCAAGACTACATTCAACATGAGCGCCGTCTTTAACACATACGCGTATGAATTCGACTCCAAGGGAAACGTAGTCGTAGGCAACAGGACAGAATGGTCGTACGGACGTTTCGGACGCTTCCAAGGAATGAGCAAGAACATCTCCTACTCTTTCAACAACCAGACATGGCAAAAGATAAAGAAGTTCTTCGCCAAACTCAGAGGTGAAGACGTCGATACCAAGGCGGAACTGACAGGCGAGGAAGAAGAGGAAGTGATTGAGGAAGAGGAGACGGCTACAGGACAGAAAAAGAAGAAGACAAAAGATGAAAGCAGCGGACTCGACGCAGACGGATACATGAAGTTCACCCTACCCTGGTCGTTCTCCATATCATACGGTATAACCATGTCGGAAGACCGTTCGAAGCCAATCAACGTCAAGAACATGCGCTATCCGTATAAGTTCACACAGAACCTGAACTTCTCGGGCTCGTTGAAACTGTCGTCATCATGGAACGCCAACTTCTCGTCAGGATACGACTTCACTAATCACGCCATATCGATGACTACGGTGAACCTCACGCGCGACATGCACTGTTTCAATATCAGTTGCGGTTTCGTGTTCGGTACGTTCACTTCGTACCACATCACGATGAGGGCGAAGGCAAGCACCTTGACCGATGCGCTGAAGTACGACAAGAAAAGTAGCTACTCATCATCAATACAGTGGTATTGAGCAGATAATATAGCGACCGCCGGATTAGCTCAGTTGGTAGAGCAACGCATTCGTAATGCGTAGGTCGCGGGTTCGAGTCCCGCATCCGGCTCACGAATTTAGGCGACAGCGACCGCCGGATTGGCTCAGTTGGTAGAGCAACGCATTCGTAATGCGTAGGTCGCGGGTTCGAGTCCCGCATCCGGCTCACGGTACATCGGATATTTCAGAATTGGTCCAATCAGACCAATTAGTCCAATCCGACCGATTGGATAGAGCCAAAATCATCAATCGAAAATGAAGAAATATTGCAAAGACCTGACCCTTATCGCAGTGGAACATATAGGCAACGACTATGTGCTGCTGAAGCTTACAGATGCCGTTGAGCTGCCAGAGATAAAGGCGGGACAATTCGTCGAAGTGAAAGTCAACGACAGCTGCCGCACATTCTTGCGGCGGCCCATCTCCATACACTATGTGGATCGTGAGGACAACACCCTATGGCTGCTCATTCAGATCGTGGGCGACGGCACACGCCACCTTGCAGCACTCAAGGAAGGGATGACAGTCAACGTATTGTTCCCATTGGGCAACGGATTTACCACAGGCAAGAGCGGTGAGACAGTCCTGCTCATAGGAGGAGGCGTAGGCATAGCTCCTTTGTTGGAATACGGCAAGCAACTACAAGCCGCAGGTTCCACTCCCATATTCCTCTTGGGCGGCAGGTCGGCACACAATTTACTTCAACTCGACATGTTCCGCCAATTGGGTGATACATACGTGACCACTGAGGACGGCACGTATGGCGAGAAGGGATTCGTCACCAACCACAGCATGCTGACAAGCGTCAGGTTCGACCGCATATCCTGTTGCGGTCCCAAACCCATGATGCTCGCAGTCGCACGATGGGCGCGACAGCACACGGTCGATTGCGAAGTATCCTTGGAGAATATGATGGCGTGCGGACTCGGAGCCTGCCTCTGCTGTGTGGAAAAGACAGTACAAGGGAACGTATGTGTATGCAAGGAAGGACCAGTATTCAATATAGGGCAATTGACATGGCAGATATAAGAGTAAACATTGCGGGACTGAGGATGAAGAACCCGGTGATGACCGCGTCCGGCACATTCGGATATGGCGTTGAGTTTGCCGACTTAGTTGATTTGACCGGCATAGGCGCAATCATAATGAAAGGCACCACCCTGCTGCCGCGTGAGGGAAACGACTATCCGCGCATGGCGGAAACCACGGGTGGCATGCTCAACTGTGTAGGCCTGCAGAATAAAGGTGTTGACTATTTTTGCGAACACATATATCCCCGGGTGAAAGACATCGGCACCAACATGATTGTAAACGTGGCGGGCAACAGTCCGGAAAACTACGCAGAGTGCGCGGAGCGTATAAACGAGCTGGAACAGATTCCCGCCATCGAACTGAACATATCGTGTCCAAACGTGCGCCAAGGCGGCATGGCGTTCGGTGTGACCACGGAAGGCGCGCGCGCAGTAGTAAGCGCGGTACGCAAGGCATACAGGAAAACCCTTATTGTCAAGTTGTCGCCCAACGTGACAAGCATATCCGACATAGCCTTGGCGGCAGAGGACGCCGGAGCGGACGCGATAAGTCTGATAAACACCCTGACAGGCATGTCGATAGACATAGAGAAGAGATGCCACCGCTTGTCAATCAAGACAGGCGGACTGAGCGGACCGGCAGTGAAACCAGTAGCCCTGCGCTGTGTGTACCAAGTGGCGCACTCCGTACACATACCGGTCATAGGACTTGGAGGCATCATGTCGGCAGAAGACGCGATCGAGTTCTTCATGGCAGGAGCCTCAGCCGTCGAAATCGGTACGGCCAACTTCATTGACCCGGCCATCAGCGTGAAAGTGGCGGAAGGCATCAACAACTGGCTCGACCTACACAACTGCCAATCACTAAACGACATCATCGGCTGCGTGGATTAATCACCCCACCCTGCCGACCATCGGAGGCGGTATGGAAATTGTAATACGGTTCCCAAATCCGTTCAGTTACGTTCAGTATCTGTTCAGTATTCGTTCAATATTCGTTCAAAATTGAACGGGAAAAAGCATAAAATCTGTGGATGCCCATTTGAATGACCTGTGTTCGCCCATCCATACACCCTGTGTTTGCCCAAGCACAGGGTGAGTGAATGCCCGTTCAAGGACCATTCGTTTGCCCATTCATATAACGCCTTGATTTACAAGCACAATCAGCTACAACTACTATCGATGTGATAGATGCCGTATTATGTATTGAGTCCGCGGGACTCACCACGCCCCCGGTCAATTCCGCCAGTCATTAAACCCAAATCGGTCATTAGGCTGTTACGCCCTAACAAACTCTCTTTTTGT
>CAZHZH010000040.1:21523-24289 GCA_964537205.1 uncultured Bacteroidaceae bacterium | reverse complement strand
CGAATGTAGTCATATATCAGCAATACATCCTGTGTGTCCACTACATTATCTCCGTTGATATCATATTTGCTGTCGACCTCGCCACTTGCCGATGACTTGATAACATCATACACGTCAAGAACATCCTGAGTGTCGACCGAGCCGTCGTTATTGATATCCTCAGGGTCAACTGGAACGTCCGGCGTGCGGTTGGCATATTCTTCCTCCGTCATAATTGTCATTTCGGCCGCCGTGCCGTCGGCAACAGTGAGATAAGACTCATTGGCGTTTAAATAGCGTTTGCCATCATCGCCCCACCAATTCACATGCAGCAAGGAGGCGTCCGACCCAAGGGCGAGCTTGCCGTCCGCGTCCAGTCCCCAAACACGCATTGTTGCCGAATCAAAAGTTGTGATGGCATCCTTCGACTTCTCGCGGAACTCATTGCAGAAGTACACACCCTTCAAGAGGTTGCCCGCCACGGCGGGATAAGTGCCGGAAAGCAGGTTCAGCCTGTTGTCCGACTTACTTGCCGACGAGCACTCGATAATGACCGGAGTAGAGGCAGGAACGACTTCTTCCTTGATTTCGGAAATTACCGCTATATCACCATCCACCTTACTTACATAATACGCTTTCATGCCTGTTGAGGCGAATGAGAAAGCGAAGTCGGCATAAAATGGAGCGTAATACTTTTCACCAACTGTGATTGTCGGTTCAATTCCGAAGTAACAATCGGTCGACGCGTCAATTGGTTCTACAATCCAACGGCGCGCAGAACCTTGTCCGTTGGTGCCGAGTACGTTGAAGTCACCACCCCAACTTCCCACATCCGACAAATAAAGTGTCATGCCGGCTTCGGTGGCACTAACCTGATAGAAAGTCACTCCGTTTCTTGAGCCTGACGTTTCAATATCCACATAACGTCCGATGATTTTGTGCACGCCTGTTCCTTGAGCGGTTATATCCCAATTGTTACCTCCCTGAGCGTCGAAATACAGCACGGATGCAGGTTCGGCTATTGCCTTGTCAAGCCCTTTCCATAGTTGCATTGCAGCCATATCCGCACTTGTAGTCGCATAGTTGATGCTGCCTGTGTTGTCGCACACCCAAATATAGGTGCCAGTGCCATAGTTCCTCACCCGGTAGAAACCACTGCCGCTCAACTGCGCATTTGCAAGCGACGCGATGAATGCAAGCGTCAATAATGTCAATGTTCTTTTCATGTCTTTTACAAAAAACGGCTTGTCCCCACCTGCAAAATGCACAGGAACAAGCCTAATTATCATGAGAAACTATTTACTCAGCAACGCAGATACTTACACGGTTTTGCACGTCAATATCAAACGGTTGTTCTGTATCACCTTTGGAATCGACCTTGATACGGTCAGATGAAATACCGAATTGCTTGATAAGGGTATCAGCGACAACTTGGGCGCGACGCTCTGAAAGTGACTTGTTGATCTTCGCGTTGCCAGTGCCCTTGTCGGCATAGCCGGTGATGTTGACCTTCGCGTCTTTGTACTTGTTGAGGTAAGCGGCAATATCCTCTACCTTGACCATCTCGGCCTTTGAGATTGTAGTGCTTGAGATTGTGAAGAACACATCACGACGAAGAGGCTCTTTAACAACTTCTTTCTTCTCAACTACTTTCTCAACAACCTTCTCTACAGGCTTCTCAACGATGCGCTCAACGATTTGAGGCGCAGGCGCTTCGATAACCTTTGTCTTGTGAGTCTTACCAAGAGCTATCTTGATGCCTCCAAGGAGGTTGTAATAGAAGTCTGGGTTAGGAGCCTTCTTTGAGTTGTAATGATCGTTGATGATATTGAACTGGCCTTCAAGTCCGAGAGAGATAACATCGTTGATACGGAAGTCGGCGGCAAAGCCGAGACGGCCGTTGAGGCGGCACTTGGTGCCATCCCACAAGTAACGCAACCATTGATCCTCAGATGGTCTTGCAGTGCCATAAGCCTCTACAAGCTCCTGATTTACACAGCATGCCTCATCGTTGTCGAACGCGATGTTTGCGCCAAGTCCTGCAAGCACGCTGAAATTGAATACCCGCTTAGCGTTATAGCCGAACAGTGCGTTTGAGAGATTGAATGTGGCGTCAACTCCAGGAGTAACATACTTCCACTTCCAGCCATACTCCTTGTCCTGAATTTCAGAACCGCCCTTGCTCTGCCAAGCATTAACAGACAACCTAACGCCGAACACAGGGCTAAAGTTATATCCACCAGCTATTTGTACGTTTGGTGATACAAGATGCTTGAATGCACGCTCACCTTCTGTATATTGGGCACCACCCTGAGCCTGAACATACCAGTGTGGTTTGAAAACCTCTATGGTCTTTTGCTCCTGTGCAGACACATTCATTGCGCCAAGTGCCAGGACTGCTGCAAATAAAACTTTCTTTATCATAATTCAAATGTTTTACTATTATATATAATAAGGTGTACCTTTAAATTAATACTGAACATAGTACTTATGCATTGAGATCTTGCCTGAATAGTCAAGAGCTGAGTATGCAAATTCATATACATAGCCAGAAGTCAATGTTACAGGGATTGAGCGGACATTGCCCTCAACAACTTCGTTGATTTGATCCTGTGCATTGACTGCGTTGAGGACTGCCACGCATTCAGCGTCGCCATCTTGTGCGCTTGCGCTGTTCTTGAATACATTTGTACAAGCCACGTGCTTCTTGAACGCAGGAGCTACGATTTCAGCTGTGTAAGTTGTAGGGTGCAGAGTCACACTCGCTGAAGCGACAGTAGAAGGAGC
>CAZHZH010000040.1:19766-21423 GCA_964537205.1 uncultured Bacteroidaceae bacterium | reverse complement strand
CCGTTATAATCGGTAAGGGCGTCATTGATCGCAGTCTTGATTTTTGTATACAAATCGTGTACCTCAGGACGAAGATCAGCGCCTTCGATTGTCATTACATATTCGCCTGAAGCATCATCGTATACGATTTTACCCGCCTTCACATAACCTGCGAGGTCGTGAGTGTCCTTGTAATAAACCGCGAGATAACCATCCTCGTCTGTTGTTCCAAGATATGATGATGGAAGAGTGAACGTCAGTTTAATGTCGAACTCATCACTAATGTCAGAATCGTCGATGTCGACTTGAGTGATAGTTGGAGTAGCGAGGGGATCCATTGAAGGCCAGTTTGAAGTAATCTCGTTACGGAAGTCACCGATAACATCGTCAATGAAATTCCATACGCGGTCGTATCCCGGAACCTTTGTATAGTTTGCGTTCTCAAGGAAAGCGAACGAGAGAGGCTTGATCGCAGTTGCGGCGATGCCATACTGAGAATAAACGCTGTGTTCTCCATTATAGTCAGTCCAAGAAGCCTTGAGGGCGTTTGCCGATGCTATGCCATTGAATTGGTTGTAGAGCTTGCCTGCCAATGTAGCTACGCTTGCTGCGGTACGCTGGTTGAGAACGTTCTTGAATGCGTCTTTCAAACCCGACTCAATATTAATCTTCACATTGTCGATCTCGTCAAGGCTTACACTTGCCTTTGCAGAATAGAAACCATTGGTTGAAGCAGAACGAGTGTAACCAAATACGAGTTCTGTATCGTTTTCCTTCTTAAGGGATGTCAGCTTTATGCCAGACTCCTCATCCTTTGAGTTCACAAGCACAAGTTTCTGACCTGCGAAGTCGACTGTGTTAGGGTTTACTGTTACGTAAATTGTACCTGCGTTGTCATCAGTTTCATTGAACAAGGTTGTGTTACCATTTGCACGGTAAGTTGTCAGACCATTGCTTATGATAGCGATATCAGCGTCGGTGAGCACATCTGAATTCTTCACGTAATTAGCCGCAGCACTTGTAGGGAATACTACAGGGTTGTCGTTTGTTCCATAGTATGCGATAAGTACGTTTGAGTTGATACCTACAGGGAGGGATACAGTACCGAAAACAGGGTTGTATGTTCCTTGGACGATGATGCCTGTGATGAGGCTCTTGAGAGCTTCGTCAACATTGTCGAGACGATCTGTTATGTCATCGATCTTGTCGGACAAGTCTGAGATGGCCTGTTCGTTAGCGGTCACACGGGAAGTGAGAGCGTCGATAGCGTTAGACAATTCAGTGTCTTTTGCCTCAAGGTCGGCGAGTTGAGACTCAATAGCCGGAATCTTGACGTTGTTGATGTTATTGATTGAGTGGTTAAGATTGCTGATTGAAATCAACAACAGTGAATCTTGTGCATTGAGTAAAGAGTCAGCCTGCTCAAGGTTTCTACGAGCTGTACTCAACTCGTCTGTCAAATCCTCAACAACACTTGTGAGGTCGTCAACACGCTTGTTCAGGTTCTTGCTGATAGTGTCAGTGACGATTTCAAGAGAGTCAATGCGTGAATCATGACCTGCGGCAATCTCTCTAAGAGAATCGATGCGGGCGTTCACTTGTGTATTGTAGTCGTCCACAAGGGTTTGCAACGACTCAATCCAAATAGAATCGTTCTTTGCACGCTGGAGGGCTTCAT
>CAZHZH010000040.1:6761-19666 GCA_964537205.1 uncultured Bacteroidaceae bacterium | reverse complement strand
GTTTGCAACGACTCAATCCAAATAGAATCGTTCTTTGCACGCTGGAGGGCTTCATTAGCGACCTTTGAAACATCTGACAAATCGCTTTCAATTGTAGCGAAGTGATCGTCTACTTTTTCCTTCAAGCTGTCAATGCGGTCGTTAACGTCACCTACACGGCCTTGAAGGGTTGTAAGGCTTGAGGAAAGTACATTGACAGTACTGTCGAGTGTATGTTCCAAAGCGAACAGAGTGCTTATATTGGTAGTGTTAGTATTGACACTATCCCTAAGGCCTGCAATTACGTTGTTGATACCGTCAATCTGATTCTGAAGGAGAACGTCGGCAGCCTCCAACGAGGCGATCTTATTAAACGCCGTAAGCAAGCTGTCGCTCTGCGACTTGTTCCAACTGTTCACGTCGGCGATCTTTGAGTTGACTTTGGCGAACTCAGTGCTGCAGTTAGCCTGGCATTGCCGTTGCGCTTCCTCCAAATCATCAGTAATACGTTTCAAGTTGTCGTAATTCGTGCTTATGAGTTCACGAATATCAGCATCGTTCTTGTTGATGTTTATCAACAAATCGTTGTATTCGTCTTCATCATGATCTTTACATGAATTGAATACATTCATGCTAACAAATACTATTGATAGCATGAGCACGGAAGTGAAAAATTTCTTCATGTTCTTGTTCAACTTTATAAATAATTATCTAACTTTTTCTACAATTATCATAACAAGTTATGCAAACGCTAATTTGCCGCAAAGGTACACATTATTATTTGTAATCAAAAACTTTTCGTAAAAAAGAGAGTCATAAGAACCACACAAGTTAATATTTGCCGTTAATTAGTACCTTTAAGTTACAACGAGTTGTGTAAAGTACTAAGTACTATTAAGCAGTGCGAGCTGAACACCCGCCTGACACTCACGATGTCAACTCCTTTCGACCGATTCATCCTCCTTCGACATTATATCTTCTTTCGTTTGCTTTAACTCCCCGTTTTCTATTCGTCTGATTCCAGCCTTCACTCTGTTCACCGGCACTCTGTCGTACAGAGTGACAGGATCCCAATGTCCAGGGGAACCATGACGATGTTTAGTGTCATGAATCATCCAATACAAATCGACGTACACCGTTCCGCTTACAAACGAATAAGAACGTCGAACAGCGTAACAGCCATTTCCATCAAATTCACGCCTCTTACTCCATTTTCTAAGATACCACTGTGCGTATAAGTATTGAAATCTCGATGTTATGCCTCCAAATAGACCTGCCATATTTTTATGGTTTGCTTTTAAAATAGTTTGTTTGAATCCTCTGTATGATTAAAGTTGTAACCTGTTGGGCTAATGTTACCTTGCCGCAAAATAATACTTGTGCATCAAATATTAAGTCTTTGGTCACGAAACAATACCATTTTACAAGAGTGACCCAAGCCATTATTTCTATCACCTACTACAACTTTATGAACGACAAAAATCACCCCCCCTAACAAACCTGGTAAACATACCTGCGCTTACCACTGAAGAGGAGTGTTTTGCAATCATACTCCAATGCCTTGAAATATAAATTGAGATTTGTTTATAATGACTACTTATCACCTTGTCGAATTTTACCTTTAGGATGCAAAGGTAAAAATTTTCCTTCAAACAATTCTCAGATTCAATAATAAAATTTATGAAGGCATACGTTTTTTTTATCAAACGAGAGACATAAGCTTTAAACGCCAAGTAAACGCACATCAAACCTGCGAATAAAGAATCAGACACGCGAATGTGAGCAGCGCATATCATTACTACATGTACATACGACGATAATCACAGGCAATGTCGGTTGCAATCATCAATCAAAAGGTATAAACCTTATAATTGTCATTATTTTTTTATATCTTTGCATGAAGATTAAAGAAGTACATAATTATGATACAATCAATGACAGGCTACGGCAAGAGCGTAGTGGGGTATAAAGGCAAAAAGATTCATGTGGAAATCAAATCGCTCAACAGTAAGGCACTTGACCTCTCCACACGCATAGCTCCATTATATCGCGACAAGGAGATGGAAATCAGAAGTTTCATAGCTTCCAAACTTGAAAGGGGAAAAGTTGACTTCGTATTGTGGATAGAGCAGGACGAAGGACAAACGGCAACTCCCATCAACGCCAAGTTGGTCGCAGACTACTATAATCAAATCAACGCCATAGCCAAAGACCTAAATATCGGTGGAGACAAACAACCGACGGTGACCGACTGGATGCAAGTGTTGCTCAAGCTGCCCGACGTGACTACAAAGACAGAAGAAGAGGAACTTTCTGCCGAGGAATGGGAAGTCGCAAAAGCCACAATGGAACAGGCAGTGGAACAGTTGATTGATTTTCGCAAGCAAGAAGGCTTGGCATTAGAAAAGAAGTTCCGTGAAAAGATAAGCAACATAACGAACTTGCTCGCAAGCATAGAGCCATACGAAAAAGACCGTACGACCAAGATACGCCAACGCATCATCAACGGGTTGGAACAGATTCCGGAAGTTGACTACGACAAGAACCGCCTTGAGCAGGAAATGATTTACTATATTGAGAAACTCGATATTTCAGAAGAAAAACAACGTTTGACAAACCACTTGAAATATTTCATAGAGACCATGGAACATGGAAATGGACAGGGAAAGAAGCTCGGGTTCATAGCCCAAGAAATGGGACGTGAAATCAACACCACGGGCAGCAAGTCGAATCAGGCGGAGATGCAAAACATCGTCGTCAAGATGAAAGACGAATTGGAACAAATCAAGGAACAAGTCCTAAACGTTATGTGATATGGCAAAACGTGGAAAGCTGCTGATATTCGCCGCGCCATCAGGTACGGGCAAATCTACAATCATCGGATTCCTGATGCAGCAGGGACTCAACATGCACTTCTCGATTTCCACCACTACGCGCGCTCCACGAGGCAACGAGCAAAACGGGAAGGAGTATTTCTTCATCACGCCGGAGGAGTTCAGGGAGCATATCCGCCAAAATCATTTTGTAGAATATGAAGAAGTCTATACTGGCAGATTCTATGGCACGCTACGCTCACAAGTGGAAACACAATTGGCAGATGGAGAGAACGTTGTGTTCGACGTGGATGTCAACGGCGGAATGAATATAAAACGCGGCTACGGCGACCAGGCGTTAAGCATATTCATCATGCCTCCAAGCATCGCTGAACTGCGCAAGCGCCTGGAAGCACGGGGGACAGACTCGGAAGAGGTGATCGACCAACGCATTGCAAGAGCGGAATATGAGATCAGTCAGGCGAAGCACTTCGACAAGACAGTCGTGAACGACGACCTCGAAACCGCCGAGGCGGAAGTACTGAAAATTGTAAAGGAGTTTCTTGCAAAGTAACATAAGAGACCGACGGAACCATCAGCAAATCCGAACTATGAACATCGCAGTTTTTGGAGGCACGTTCAATCCAATACATATCGGGCATACATCAATCGCCCAATATATCGTAGGTCAAAACTTGGCAGACGAGGTATGGCTGATGGTAGCACGGCGCAATCCATTCAAGGGTGACAACGCCGCCGACTACGAGGCAAGACTTGAAATGGCCCGCTTGGCACTGAACGGAATAGACCACGTCTGCGTGAGTGATTTCGAACGCGGTCTCCCCACCCCGTCATACACAATAACTACACTTACAAAGCTTTCCGAAGCATACCCGCAGCACAAATTCTCATTAGTCATCGGAGCCGACAATTGGGAGCGTTTTGCAGGATGGTACGACGCAGAGCGGATATTGCGGAACTACCGCATCTTGATATACCGTCGCCCGAAATTCGACATCGACATATCGACTGTGCCACCATACGCTTCGGTGCAGATTATTGACGCGCCGATGTACGACGTGAGCAGTACTGAAATACGAAACGGACAGAAACTGGACATGTTAAACCCTGATGTTATGAAGTACATCAGGGTTCACCAACTATATTAACCGCATCAGACATTTACAATCTTATGTCAAGGATTGTCCTTGTGGGTTTCAGCCAACGGGTTCCATCCTTGTGCCTTGAGGTCAAAAATACTTCCGTCGCGCGTTACGAGAACCTTTCCATCCTCTTCTTTCGTAATGTAGCCAATAAGATGTATGTCGTCCACGTCGTCTATTTTGTCCTTGTCATCGATGGAGATGGTGAAGAGTAGTTCATAGTCTTCTCCGCCATTCAATGCGCACGTCGTTACGTTCATATTGAACTCCTCCGCTTGTGAGGCAGTCTCATAGTCAATAGGAATATGCTCCTCGTAAATCCGGCAACCACACTTGCTTTGCCTGCATATATGTATAAGTTCGCTCGACAGCCCGTCGGATATGTCCATCATAGCCGTTGGACGCACGCCAAGCTCTCTCAGTTTCAATATTATGTCTCTTCGCGCTTCTGGCTTTAGTTGACGCTCAAGCAAATATTCCTTGCCAGCGAAGTCAGGGTCGGCCATTTCAAGTGTCTCCCTTCCCCTGTTCTCTTCCAGTTGCTGGTAGTATACCCGTTTTTCCCTTTCAAGCAACTGCAACCCCATATAAGCCGCGCCAAGATTGCCGCTGACACAAATGATGTCTCCTGGCTTGGCTCCGTTTCTATATATCGCCTTGCCTTTCTCCACCTCACCTATGCATGTTATGCTGATAGTCAATCCAGTCATTGAACTTGATGTATCACCACCAACAACATCAACATCATGTTCTTCGCAAGCCAATCGTAAGCCGGAGTAGAACTCTTCCATGTCCTCGACTGTGAACCGTTGACTGATACCGAGGCTAACTGTAATCTGCTTTGGCATTCCGCCCATCGCATACACATCACTCAGATTCACCATCGCCGACTTATAGCCCAAATGCTTCAAAGGCACGTATGTCAAGTCAAAGTGAATTCCTTCAAGTAGCAAGTCGGTAGTTACCAAAACTTCCTTGTCGGGCGGAAAACTCAACACCGCGCAATCATCACCAACACCCTTAACCGTAGAAGGATTCTTCAACTTGATTGTTTCAGTGAGATGGTGTATCAGACCAAACTCACCCAATTCCTCTATCTTCATTATCTACACTTTCTTTATTAGTTCTTTCATTAACGCCGACATCCGCGGCTGAGCCGCATCAGCGGCAGCCTGCACTGCCTCGTGACTCACCTTTTGCGCTTCCTCAAATCCGCCCAAATCGGTAATCACAGAGATTCCAAACACCCTCATTCCGCAATGAACCGCTACAATAACCTCAGGAACGGTCGACATGCCTACCGCATCCGCCCCCATCAGACGGAACATGCGATATTCGGCAGGTGTTTCATAAGTAGGACCCTGAGTGCCAAGATACACCCCTTTGAATATCTTGATGCCAAGTCGTTTGGCGGCATCATCCACAATGCTTATGAATTCGGGGTCATAGGCCTGGTGCATACTCGGGAAGCGGGGTCCTGTCGGTATGTTCCTGCCGCGCAAAGGATTTTCCGGAAACATATTGATATGGTCGGTTAGAACCAAAAGGTCGCCTACATGGAACGCAGGGTTCATTCCTCCCGCTGCATTGCTTACGAATAAATTCTTAACGCCCAACTCATACATTACACGTACAGGGAAGGTCACCTCCTTCATGGAATAACCCTCATAGTAATGGAAACGTCCTTGCATCGCAACTATCTCCTTGCCCGCAAGTTTTCCAAACAGCAACTTGCCACTGTGCCCCTCGACCGTTGATACAGGCATGTTTGGAATGTCCTTATATGCAATCTCGGTGTCAACGTCGATTTCATCAACAAGATGTCCCAGTCCCGAACCCAAGATGATAGCGGTTTCAGGTTTGGTAGTCATTCGATCTTTAAGGAATGACGCCGTTTCTTGAATTTTTTCGTACATAGTCCAATATTTGATTGTTAAACAATTTCTGCTCGTCGTTTATAAACTCTATCTGAATAGGAAGGAAATAAACCGACTGATACATAGCCAGTTTGTCGGGATTCATCCTCACGAAGTCCTTCTCAGTTGTTACGATAACAGACGGTTTGTCGTCGGGCAAATTGTTATATGCCGCGGCAATTTGTCTGTAATCCTGTTCGGTGAAGTCGTGATGATCACCAAATTGGA
This sequence comes from uncultured Bacteroidaceae bacterium, assembly GCA_964537205.1. Classification (GTDB taxonomy): domain Bacteria; phylum Bacteroidota; class Bacteroidia; order Bacteroidales; family Bacteroidaceae; genus Colivivens. The sequence goes on along the minus strand of CAZHZH010000040.1, from coordinate 13,567 downwards.
TGAAGTCGTACTCTGTGTATTTTGCCAGCTCCGCCATCATCGGTCGCGGGTTTGCTATACCGGTAATCAACAACACATTGTATTCGTCCAATTGTTCAAGAGCGATTGTCCCCTTATTATTATACATATTCCCATACTTCAAACGACTGAAATACAAGTGTTGACTTTCCGTTACGCCCAACCTTCGATGGAAGTCATCATACTCATCGACACCTATATCTCCCGTCACCTTTGTGACTACGACTATATCAGCTCGCTTACTGCCTGACGCTCGTTCCCTTAAGCGGCCGGCAGGCAGAAGGTGGTCTTTGTCATACGGGGAATTATAGTCGGTAAGAAGTACGCTTAATCCCGCGTGCACACTGCGATGCTGGTATGCGTCATCGAGCAGTATGACATCCACATCACTTGTGGTGTCACCACACCTTATATTATATATACCCTCACGCCTGTCAGCATCGACCGCTACCACCGCGTCTGGGAACTTCCGTTTCATTTGACATGGTTCGTCACCTATGTCGGCAGGACCTGATTCTGCGGAGGCAAGCACAAAGCCCTTGGTTTTCCGCCTGTATCCCCTGCTCAATACTGCGACCTTATATCCATTGTCCTGCAACAAGCGCACGAGATACTCTGTATGCGGAGTCTTGCCTGTTCCACCCACAGCCAAGTTGCCCACACATATTATCGGCAGGTCGTATGCTTCGGAACTCAACATCCCGTGATCGTACATGAAGTTACGTATCGATGTCACTCCATCGTAGATCCATGCCAAAGGCAAAAGCAAACGACTCACCACTCTTTACAAATTAAATTTCAAGTAAAACGGCATTGCGGCCTGAATACGGTCTTTTTCGTGTATGGACTTAAGCAAACGGAACAAGTCACCATATTCTCCCAAACCGCTCTCAAGCCGTGTTTCCACATATCCTCCTCCAAGCTGTTCTATCAATTGGTCCATAAACGTTGACTTGTATGGATAGGCTACTACGGTGCAGTCTTTGAGTCCTGCCTTTTTCTTTGCTACGGCGATTGCGTCATCGAGATTCCCAAGTTGGTCAACCAAGCCTATAGACTTAGCGTGCCTACCAGTCCAGACACGTCCTTCGCCAATTACCTTAATTGAATCCTGGGCTATGTTCCTACCGTCGGCGCAGCGTTTGGTGAATAGTTCATATCCACGATTGATATAAGCTTGCAAAACGGCAGACTCACCTTCATTCATGGGACGGTACAGGCTTCCGAAGTCTGAATATTTATTAGTCTTTACAGTAGAGAAATGAAGTCCCAGCTTGTCCTGCAGCAACTCTCCGGCATCAGGGAACATGCCGAAGATGCCTATAGAGCCAGTCAGTGTGGTGGGTTCGGCAACTATCCAGTCGGCCGCACAAGATATATAGTAACCGCCACTGGCAGCATACCCTCCCATTGACACAATAATAGGTTTCTTCGCCTTGATATTCTTTACTTGATGCCATATTTGCTCCGCCGCATAAGCACTTCCTCCAGGGGAATTCACCCTCAGCACCACAGCCTTTATGTCGTCGTCGTCAGCCAGTTTCTTTAAGTCAGCAGAAACCTTGCTGCCAACAATTTGCGTTTCTGAGTATAAGGTGGAACCTACAGCGTCCTCAACTATTTCGCCTGTCGCATAATAGACCGCAATCTGCTTGTCAGACGGTTGAGGCGCGGCGATTGCAGCAGCCACTGCCACGTCGGCATATCCAATCTCATTATATTCTTTCTTGCCTTTTTGCATCATGTTCGATATGACGCCCTTTACTTCATCCTTATAAGCCAACTTGTCCACAATCTTTTGCTTGACATAATACTCCGCAGGCAGGAACATCATGGCTTTGTCAATCATGCTGTTGAGATTCCCCTTCTTTATGCCTCTCGACTTGCTGATGTCGGCAAGCAACTCGTCCCATATTTCATTTGTAAACACAGTAGTCTGCTCGCGATTGGCTTCGCTCATAGAGTCGAGGAGGAAAGGCTCGACCGCAGACTTATACGTGCCGACTTTAAACACCTGCACGTCCACTCCGACTTTCTTCAGCAGGTTCTTATAATAGATCGTGGTACTTGAAAGTCCGCTCAATTCTATCATGCCACTTGGATTTATTAGCAATGAGTCAGCCACACTGCACAAGTAATATGCCCCCTGGCTGAAATTGTCGCCATAAGCGACGATGAATTTACCTTCAGACTTGAAATCCTCCAATGCGTCATGCAGTTCTTGAAGCATGGCGGGCGTGGCTCCCAACATGATGCCTCCTTCCAAGTATATGCCTGTAATATTGTCGTCAGCCTTTGCATATTCAATGGCTGTAAGCATGTCGTCCAGACCGTTCTGCACTGTCGCGTCGCCCAACAAGCCGGACAAAGGGTTGTCTTCACTTCTCTCAACTAACGAGCCTTCGAGATCGACCACCATTACCGAGTTCTTTTGAACTTGCACGGCAGAAGTTCCAAGCGAGCTTAAGCCTAATAGGGTAAAGAAAGAAAAAACACTTATTATCAAGCAAACCACCGCAATGCCGACAATGGTCGCAAACGTATACTTTAAGAAATCCTTCATACCGTTTTACTTTTCTAACGATTTATAATATTCACATGCCGCAAACAGCCACGCGCCGGTTCCAAACGGATGCTGGGAAGAGGCATCGGCAAGACGGGTAGGGTCTGGCTTCTCACCTATTGGTTGTACGTATCCTATTCCGCCATCCGGCTGTAAGGCGACTGTAGTCAGGTACTTCCACGCCTTATCGGTAGTCGGCTTGAACTCTTCGACGTTGAGTATGCCATTATTCATTCCCCAAAGCAATCCGTAGGTAAAGAACGCGGTTCCGCTCGTCTCATATCCCGGAGCGTCTTGCTCGCACAGCATAGAGCGCGTCCAATACCCCTCTTCCATCTGGCAGGCGGCAACCGCCGTTGCAAGTTCCTTAAACCTCTTTATATAGAAAGGTCTGTACTTGCTGTCTTTAGGCAGGTCCTGCAGAACCTTTGCGAGTCCGGCAAGCACCCATCCATCGCCCCTTGCCCAGAAACTCTTTCCCTCGTCACAGGCCGTCTTAACTTTTGGATATACATACTTGCCATCGCGATAGTACAAATGGTCGTCCTTATCGAAGAGCAGATTATCTGTCCACACAAAGCACTCGTACTGTTTGTCGAGCAATATAGGATTGTGGGTCACCGTGTACAGTTTGGAAAATATTGGAAAGCCCATGTACAGGGCGTCAGCCCACCACCAATAATCCGCCTTGTCTGATTTCGCTTGATACATCATCACCTCCAAAGCGCGTTGAATGCGTTCCGCACGGCGTTCGAGCTTGTATAAGTCGATATACACCTGGAAACAAATCTGCCAGTCGGCAAATAGCACATGATCCATGTCCTCTCCATACGTGGCATACTTCCATTTCGACTTGTCGGTCTGTGTAGCTCCCTTCCAATGGTTGTATTCCGCCCAAGTCAGCGCATAGTCGAGATATTGCTTTTTCCCGGTGAGCTCATACACCGCCTGGTTTCCTGTAAAATACGCCGCATTGTCCCAAAACGCCCTGCACTTTGCTGTCCGGGTTGCCTGCCAATGGTCGTTCACCTTCTCTATCATTCCCATCACGTCTTGCTTGGACTGTGCAAATGACAGTACAGGGGCAAAACATGCAATTGCAAGTAGTATAACCGCCTTCATATAATAACTTATTTTTATTGGCAAAGATACAAAAAAAGATACAACAAGGAGACTCATTGCGGATTAATTTTGTGTTTCACTCGCTGAATCGATTTTTTAAACTACCTTTGCATCATGAAACTACTGACAGATAAAGATATTATAAAGGCAATAGACTCCCCTGTATTCCACCTCGTTTCAGAAACCGCGGACAGTCTTGGACTTGAATGCTATGTCATTGGCGGATATGTACGCGACTTGTTTCTCGAGCGTGAGAGCAATGACATCGACATTGTTGTCACAAGCCATAAGACAGACGACGGCCTACAGTGGACGAATGAGGACAACATACGCAACTCCATCTTGATCGCTGAAACGCTGAAGGCGAAGATCGGACGCAAGGCGAAATTGTCTGTATTCAAGAACTTCGGAACGGCGCAACTGAAATATCAGAACATGGAATTGGAATTCGTGGGCGCAAGAAAAGAAAGCTACAGCCACGATTCAAGAAAGCCCATCGTCGAGGACGGCACACTTGAAGACGACCAAAACCGACGCGACTTTACCATAAACGCAATGGCAATATGCCTCAACCACGAACGTTACGGGCAGTTAATCGATCCATTTGACGGACTCCGCGATTTGGAAACCAAGACGATCCGCACTCCCCTTGATCCTGACATCACATTCAGTGACGACCCATTGCGGATGATGCGCTGCATCCGCTTTGCCACTCAGCTGAATTTCGGAATCGACTGGGATACCCTTGATTCGATAGCGCGCAATAAAGACCGCATACGCATCATTTCATACGAACGCATTATCGAGGAGATGAACAAAATCATCCTTTCCCCCAAGCCGTCAATAGGATTCAGCTACATGGAGCATTGCGGTCTGCTCGAAATCATATTCCCTGAATTGTACGAACTCGAAGGAGTGGAAATGAGAAACGGACGCGCCCATAAGGACAACTTCATCCATACGCTTGAAGTGCTTGACAATGTCGCCATCGAGACAAGCCAGTGGTTTCATGATTCCAAATTAAAAGACAAGGTGCTGTGGATCCGTTGGGCGGCAATCCTGCACGACATAGGCAAGCCTAAAAGCAAACGATGGGACAATAACGCTGGGTGGACATTTCATAATCACGACTTTATCGGTGAGAAGATGATACCACATATCTTCCGCCGTATGAAACTGCCTATGAACGAAAAGATGAAGTATGTGGAAAAACTCGTCAGACTGCACATGCGCCCCATTGCCATTGCAGACGATGAAGTGACCGACTCGGCGATCCGCCGCCTGCTGTTTGAGGCAGGAGACGACATTGAAGACCTCATGATACTTTGCAATGCGGACATTACATCAAAGAACGAGCTGAAAAGGCGTCAGTTTCATCATAATTTTGAACTCGTAAAGGAAAAGCTGAAGGTCATTGAGGAAAAGGACCGCATACGCAACATGAAACTCGCCGTTGACGGCGACGAGATCATGCGTATGTTCGGGCTGACTCCATGTCCGGCAGTCGGAAAGTTGAAAGACTCCATGAAAGAGGCCATACTCGAAGGCTCGATAAAGAACGACCATGACGACTGCGTAATGTTCCTGCAGAATAAGTGGAAGGAAATGAACCGACAGTGAATAACGGGCTGGCGTCAATCAATGTACAGCCCCTGTCAACGCGTCATCTGAAATCATTCATTCTATAGCTGAAAGAGATGACGAACATGGACGAGTCGCCATAGTTGCGGCTCTCGTTCCAGGTCGTACTCGACATGGATGCGTTAAATCCGTTGTACGAATTCAGTATATCCCGCCAGTTGAGCCGTAAGGAAGCCAGCTTCTTCTTTAGGAATTTGTACTCAGCTGTCAGGCTCCATATACACTCAGTCTTGTTTGCCGACGCCATCTCGTAGCCGAACGGCTTGTTGAAGTTGCACGACGTGCCCAATGCAAGTCCGAATGGAGCCTGGTAGGATATGTCGGCGTCAGCCGTCACCCTGTGTCCCTTGGTGGCGTTGGAAAGGTAATCACTCTTGCTGTAGTCGAGAGAGTAGCCAACATTACCATTCACTATCCAATACTTGTTTCCGTAACTCACATTCACGCCGCACGACGCATTGTGCCATTTGGTCGCACTCTTCTGCACGTCCATGTCGGCCGTACTTTGAACGAACGACACATTGTGACTGTACGAGTGGTTGGCCGTGAAGCTCAATGTAACATCATGGACAGGCTTCGTCAAGAATATATACTCGTTGGTGTTCCAATTTCCGTTGATATTGGCAGGAGAAGTACGCCGTACGCCTGTCTCGCGGTCGATGAGGGTCAGCGTGGTGAAACTGTTGTCTGTAAACCCATACTGAACAGTCATTCGCATGAACGACTTCAGTTGGAATTCCAAACCGAACCGATGGCTGAAAGCGTTCTTCAAATTAGGATTACCCACACTGATGTTCATCGGGTCACTATAATCTGTGACGTTCGACAATTGCTCCACGCCAGGCAGACTGTTGGAGCAACTATATGTGAACCCGTACTGATTCTTATGCAACTTATACTTAAGTTCGGAATTGAGAGAGAACAATGTTCCATTGTACTTTATATGCTCAATTTTTCCAAACTGGTCGTTGTCGATCGACTTGTGTGTCGGAGTCAGGGAAACGTCGACATTGGTACGAAGCGTGTCATTGTTGAAGAAGTATGCCATGCCTAAAGTATTGCCTATTTCCTCACTTCTCTTATCATAATGCAAACTGTCTACTGGTAAAAATCCGTTGTCATCCGTTATGTCGTCATACGATTGCAGGCTCTTGTTGTGGTTGTTGTGAAAACCATACGACACGCGCAGATAAGAGAATTTTCCAACCGAGTTGTTATAACTGGCGGAGAATGACTGGTCATCGGTATTTGAAGGAGTGCTTATACGATGATATACGTCGCTCACACTGTCATTCAACTGCACAAACCGGCTATATGACCTGTTGTACTGTGTGTTCTTGTTGTTTGAGTGGTTGACATAATAGTCTAAATTCAGTTGGTCCCCTCTTTCGTTCAGCTGGTACGCAAGGCTCATGTTTCCAGTTACCTGCTTTGAACTCCCATGCGAGTCATTTGTCTGACG
>CAZHZH010000040.1:4380-6661 GCA_964537205.1 uncultured Bacteroidaceae bacterium | reverse complement strand
CCGTCCACGTGTGTGTTGCCCAATTGCTGCCCGTACATCAACGATCCGTTGGTACTGATCGACTTGAGCTGATATGATCCTTCACTCGGAATATCCTGAGTCATGAAACTTCCGTATATCTCCGCTCCTTTTTTCTTCCATGTAGAAAAATTGCCGCCAAGCAGATAATGATTGAATTCCTCTGTCGTACCTACACTTCCTTCGCTCATGAACACACGGTCCATCTTCTCCTTGGTTTCCATATCCATAACGAGGTGGTTGTCCGTCATCACGTCAAGCGTGTCGTCCGGCACTTCATAAACTTTCAGGCTTTTCAGTTTGTCCGACGGCATGTTGTTGAGTGCGATGTTCATGTCTCGTTTGAAAAAAGAGTCGCCATTAAGCCTGATTTCCTTGATGTCACGTCCGAGATACGTCAACTTGCCATCCATGTATTTCAGTCCGGGCATCCTGCGCACGAGATCGAGCAGCACGCTTCCTGTCGGCATCTCATACGCCGTGGCGTTAAATATCGTGGTGTCACCCCGTTGGTACATTCTTTTCAGTTCCGCTACCACTTCCGCCTCGGCAAGTGTCACGGGGTTGCTTTGCAGCACGATGGAATCAAGGCGCACCGAGTATTTGTCAATCCCGTTTTCCTTCGACTTAATAGGGGTTATCACCTGGTCATAGGTCTTCATGCCGATATACGATATTGTCACATGCAGGCGTGTGTCCTTCAATCGTTCGCGCAAAGTGATCCAAACGTCGAATCCGCCGTCTCGCTTGACAGCGTCACCGTCCATATTGGTCGTATCGCCTACGCACGCGACCTTTACGTTAGCTCCTTGCAGCGGATAGGGCTTCGGTTCGAAATCGTCAACGCCATATACCTTGCCGCGTACCTCATATACCTGCTTAAACAACGTCCGCATCATGGCTTCCTCCTCTGGGGAATCAAAATCTTGCGCTTCAATGCCTATTGGCATCAGAAGCAGTGGAATCAAAAGAATTGTTAGTTTTTTCATGACCAGTCGGTATCTTCAAGTTCAAATATTTCTTCCAATGGTTTTTCAAATATTCGGGCAATCTTCAATGAAAGTGTTGTCGACGGCACATAGTTGCCTTTTTCAATGGCGTTGATCGTCTGACGGCTCACTCCAGTCAACTCTGCCAGCTGTTGTTGGGTAATATCCTTTATCGCGCGCTCTACCTTGAGTCTATTCTTCATTATTATTCTTACGGAATTTATATAGTGAGACGTTGTATTTTATCATAAACACGAAAAAGGTTGAGAACGGATAGACAGCCATCACAACGAAGTAAGTACCACCAAAGACAAACAAGGTCGACAACAAGACAAAAGCCAAATTAACCAACATCGACCATACAAGTGCGTTCATCCGTATTTGGGCTATACATTCATCTTCATCCTTTTCCTTGGAAAACACTACCAAGGCGCAGCCTGCACACATCAAGGTCATGAAAATTTCAAACCAGCTTCCCTGGATGATATGCGGGTCAAACCATTTATCCGGATTATCAAACATCCCTGTCGTCAGACTAAACATGGGATACGTCACATCAAAGAACGCCGGAAAGAGGAAGGAAGAAGTGCATAACAGCCAAATGACCGCTACACAGATGAGCGCATATCCGACTTTCCTCAATGAATGTGGAAATAAATAAGTCTTGTCCATACCTTTTATATTTATTACTATCTTTATCAATTCGCAAATTGCGAATACAAAGGTAAGGTTGTTTTTACAAAAGGTCAAGCGCATTTTACAAAAAGTCATGTTGACTTAACCACTATTAACACGTCTGCATGGCTTTGAATACTCGTTAAGTCATATAATGCCCATATGGATCTAAAACGGGAAAACGACAAATGCCGCAACATCCCAAAGCGCATGGGAAATAATGAGCGCGGGCAACATTTTAGGGCGGATACAATACAAGAGTCCCCAACAAAAGCCGCATGCGGCAGCCGCGACGATAAGCATGAAGTTAAACGACCATACGTGAACTAACGTGTAACACGCTGTAGCGCATACGAACCCTGTCCATCGCCCCCACTGCCTTGCAAAACGCCGCTGCACGAATCCTCTCCAGAAGATTTCTTCCGCAGGACCAATCACAAACAACAACAGCAAGGCGATGACGCCGCCCGTCTCTCCCCCTTTCATGCCATAGATACGGTCAACTTGAGGACGTGCAAAGTCGAACATCAGTTGTGATACTTTGTCGCCAAGCCAAAACACCCCCCAGAGCACTGCCGCTATAGCAATGCCACAAAGCA
>CAZHZH010000040.1:0-4280 GCA_964537205.1 uncultured Bacteroidaceae bacterium | reverse complement strand
GGAAGCAGGGCGTAGCCCAACAACACATCTACATCTCCTAATGCGTGATACTTCAACCATGGATAGAAATACACCATCAGCAATCCCGCCAAACCCATCCAAATGAGTTCGAACGAGCTGCGGAACAATATAACCAACCCTATCACCGCCCCCACGCAGAGCATGCAATAGCCATAATGAAGGATTTCCTTGGGTTTGAACTTTCCACTCTGTATGTGCCTGACCTGATTCAGACTCCCAGGCAGGTCGACACCTTTCACATGATCATAATAATCACCTATGAGGTTTCCCGCCGCCTGCATGCATACCAGCATCGGAAGCGACAGAATGGCGTTGACCCAATCCGCCGACACGCCTTCCTTGCGGCTTAGATACAGCAGATACGCCGAAATGGCGATTACTGGAATCAGCGACGCAGTGAACGACCATGGTCTGCTTGCCACTATCCAGTCGGCTAAAGTACGTTCTTTGCTCATATATGATTGTCTATAAGTATTCTCATTTCACGTCAACAAATTTTGTCTGGTTCATCAATGGATGCACCAGCCGTATCGCATCATGAGTGCAGGCCATCACACACGAACCGCAATAGTAACACTCACCAGGATAAAGCACTACAGGATGGAGTCCCTTTACATCCGACGGGACCATTATGTCTACCTGACACACTTCGGCGCAGCGGTTACAGCCTATGCATTTGTCCTCGTCGAACCGCAACGGCGTGACACTGCACGACACTTCCCTGCTTTCAAAATCTACGCGCATAACTCTCTGCCTCTTCTTTATAGTCTTTGTTGTTTGCCTCATAACCAGCCTTCACGTCACCATAGTAATTCTTGGGAACCTTTCGTGAACGTATGCGATCGCCATCACGATATATAGTGATGAAACAGTCTTCCTCGTCCGTTTTCGACGGGTCGTTGTCACTTCGTTCGAAGCAAAGCGGTTTTGAATCCGCCTTGCGCAACATACATGCGTTCAGAATCATCTTTGCGACTTCAAGAATGTCAAGAACCTCGTGCGTCCGCATCAGTTCATGTGGATTCCTGCAACTTAACAACGGCACGATGTCGGTTTCATACGAGTCGAGCAAGTCAAGCCCCTGCTTCAGCAGCATATCGTTCTTAACGCCTCCGCAATAATTCTGCATTGCCTTGCATATCGCCTTGTTGAGTTCCCTCCAGTCCATTCCGTCCTCAACGAACAACGGCCTGTACAGACGGGCTCTTTCAGCCGTCACATCATCTTCAGCGGGCTTGGACAGTTTCAACCCGTCCGAAGCCTTGGCCGCCTTCCTGCCCGCATAGTAACCTGTAGCGGCGGCGAAGCCGGCGCAATCTGCGGAATACAATTGGTCGCCCGCGGCGTATATTCCCTCAATATTCGTCTTCAAGTCCCAGTCGTGGAACACTCCGCCCGGAGCGCCGAACAACTGTCGCTCCTGAGGGAGGAAAGCCGCCGACTGCCATCCTGTGCCATACGACTGCAGACGATGGCGCGTAGGATCAAAGCCGCGGTCGGTAAGGCTTTTGAGCACGGGAATTTTCGTCTTCCCCTCCTCGCCTACCATCATTCCCCAAATCACCCTGCGTTCCGTATCGGGCATCTTGCTCAGATCAGCATAGAAAGGCAATTGATAACCACGCTTCATCAATTCGTCAAAGTCCAGCGTCTCAGGACCCCTGTACTCATACTTCGGATTATCGATTATACCACCCTTGAGGAAGAACTTCTGGCCTTCGGCCGGATAATACCTCTCCTTGACGGTCTTCAAAATCTTTCCGTCACGATCCACATACGGAATCTCAACGCCTCTTGCGTCAACCATCGTGGCGGCGTACCACGTATTGTGGTTGTTGCCCGTGCTATAAGGAGGAAAGCTCCTTCCCGCGGCGGAGAACTCTCCCTGGACGGACTTTTCCATCATTGTGAATTCCATTCCCACACGGAAGCCCATCGCGTGTCCGGAACCTATTGTCTGGGGAGGTCGGAACTCACACAGTCCCACCTGATCAGAGTCGAACAGCCAGATACGCGCCGGGCGCGACATACACAGTATCGTGGTCCTCGATGAGAATACGAGGAACTTGCCTGTATGCACATTCATGCCGACAGCCCCTATTCCGCGCTTCTTCCCGTTCTTCTTTTCAACCAACAACGCTGTCGCCTCCGTACGGTCAAACACCCTGACCCCGATTTTTCTCAAAGTCCTTCTCAGCGCAGGCTTGAACGTACTGCCCCAGACACGGATTGTGAAACGGTTCTTATAATCGTATGCGAACATGAGCTTTGTCTTCTCGTCACGGAAGTCGGCTCCGACGAACTCATTGTCCGTATCACGTATCTTGCCTCCAAACGACTCCATGTCGAGCAAGCGGTGCCACCCTTCCTCGCACTCAATGTAGCGTGCAATGCCGTTCGAGTACCCGTCTTGCTCGTTTATAACGGCATTGGCTATTTCCTCCGGGGTAACTCCCGAACACGGATTAGTGCATGCCGACTCCCAATGGTCGAATCCGCTGCCGGCCGCGCCGCTTCGTTCTGTCGCGCCCTTTTCCACAAGCACTACATTCTTTCCTCTGCGCGCGGCGGCGATTGCGGCATAGCAGCCCGCCATGCCTCCGCCAAGCACAAGCACGTCACACTCAACCCTTTCCTCCTTATCCATTTCGTTAGGATAAGGCCATTTATTTGTTTTTGCCATATCTTCTGTCAACCAAACTGAATACTACCAAGAACGCCGCTGACACCACATACGCCAACAGCAACGACAAATCGATGTTCATCTTGCCCTGCAGCGGTCCCGGTATGCCGAACAAGAAAGCGACAACGCCGATGATGCCGCCTGCGACCGCCGCGGCATACGCGCCCTTCACCGTCGCCCCCTTCCACACAAGTCCGCCAAGCAGCGGCACCAACATGCTGCCCATATATGGATAATTGAAAATAATCATAGCGTCAAGGATGTCTGTCATGTGAAAGGCGAAGAACAGCGCCACAAGGCTCCCTGCCAATACTGTGACCTGCGAAACAAGTTTCGACTTGGGCAAATTGTCCAAGTTGTTTTCCTCGGGATGAAGGAACTTGTTGTAGAAGTCTCTTGAAAACGAAGCCCCAAGTGACAGTATCACGCCGTTTGCGCTCGACATCGCGGCCGCCAGTATTGAGGCGATGACGATTCCCGCCAATACCGGCGAGAGCACCGAAGTGGCGCACACTGTGAAGATGCCGTCTGTCACTCCTGGAAACAACGTGCGCGCCGCCGCACCGATAGTAGAACACATCAATCCTATTATGATGACCAGTATTCCGCCTATGATACAGCCGACACTCGCCGTTTTCGCGTTTTTCGCCGACTGAATCCGTGAGTACACATCGTATGACACGGAGATCGAAAGCAGGAACGGCACGACAAGATACACGAATCTTGAGAACATGCCCTCTGGAATGAACGGCGTGCTTATCAACGCCTCAATACTGCCTCCGGCATCCATGTAGCGTGTCAAGACAGCTACTAACAACACCGGTATGCCGACCACTATGAAAGCTGTCTGAAGCATGTTCGTCAGCACTACACCCCACATGCCGCCTACGGCGCAATAAGCCAATATGGCGACCGTCGTCAGCACGACCGCCCACTCGTATGAAATGCCAAAGCCAGACAGTATCGACCCGCAGGCTATCAGTTGGGCTATATATATGCCAAGCAAACTCGGAATATTGCTCAGCCACGCCCACAGTCGTATAATGCGGCTTTCGCCATACCTGTGTGCAAAATAGTCAAGCGGCACATATCCTTCCTGCCGCCTTAGTTTGCCGGCGGTCACCAAACCGGCGACCACCAGCCCGCCGCCACACCCAATGGCATAGTACGCGCCCGGCCACAAGCCGTCGGCATAACCGTTTGAGGCCGAACCGAGTACTATCCCCACGCCGATCTGCACCGCGGCTACAGTTACCGCCACCATCAAGACGTTCAGTTTCCTGCCGGCTACAAGATAGTCCGAGGTCTGCTTGTTACGCTTTGACGAGTGCAACCCGATAGCGATCATCGCCACGAAGTACACCACGCAAACAACCAATATTGTAACATCCTTGTCCATCACGTTCTCTTTTGCGAAGCGAATAGTCGTGCAAGCCGAATGCAGAGTCAAACTTGTTTGAACTATGCCGAGGCGCAGCCGACTATCTGCGAAGCGAATAGTCGTGCAAGCCGAGTGAAGAGCCGTCATTCCGAGCGTAGCGAGAGAATCCTCAGTGCTATGCCTCCCACCATACCG
>CAZHZH010000039.1:16262-24874 GCA_964537205.1 uncultured Bacteroidaceae bacterium | reverse complement strand
TCAGGTGATAGTTCTTGGAAGAAGATAACGCCACCAAGCGATGCCAAGGACGTACTGACGGCAGGAGCAATTAATCCCCGTGGGATACTTGCCAGTTTTTCGTCTATTGGCAATACAACAGACAACCGTATAAAGCCTGATGTTGTTACAAGAGGTCAATATGCGATTTGCTTCAGTGAGAATGGAGGAATAGGCGGAGTCAACGGTACGTCGTTCTCATCTCCAATCCTTACGGGGATGGTAGCATGCTTGTGGCAGGCCCTTCCAGACTTGACCGCCTACGAAATAATGGACATAGTGCGCAAAAGCGGAGACCGCGCCAATTGTCCCGACAACATCTATGGCTACGGCATCCCCGACTTCTACAAGGCATATACAATTGGAATCGTAAGAAGTAAGAAATACAAATGAATTGCCTGACACTATTTGAACTCAACACGCAGGTACGGTCGGTACTTGAGAAGAACTTTCTTGAACCCATATGGATACAAGCGGAATTAAGCTCTGTAGCCACACGCGGCGGACACTGCTTTCTTGAGTTTGTTCAAAAATCCTCTGTCGGCAACACATTCATAGCCAAGGCAAGAGGACAAATATGGAATCGTACATGGATATATATGCGCCCGCATTTTGAAAAAGCTACGGGACAGCCGCTAAGCGTCGGCATGCAGGTAATGGTGCAGGTTGAGGTCACCTTCCACGAGCAATATGGCTATTCATTAAATGTGACCGACATCAATCCCACTTTCACCTTGGGCGATATAGCGCGAAGACGGCGCGAGATACTGCAGCGTTTGGAGGAAGAGGGCGTTATAAACCTTAACAAGGAACTCTCCCTTCCCCTCTTGCTTCAACGAATAGCAGTCATATCATCGGAAGGGGCAGCCGGATGGGGAGACTTCCTCAACCAATTACAGAACAACGAGTATGGGCTGGCCTACAAGATTAAACTCTTCCCAGCAATCATGCAAGGAGAGAAGGTGGAACAAAGCATCATATCAGCGCTCAATCAGATTGCCGAAGAGCTGGATCAATGGGATTTGGTTGTCATCGTACGCGGTGGCGGAGCCACATCCGACCTTACCGGATTCGACACTCTGCGACTTGCAGAGAACGTAGCTAACTTTCCACTACCGATACTGACCGGCATCGGACACGAGCGCGACGATACTGTTATCGACATCATCAGCCATACAAGGGTGAAAACTCCGACCGCCGCGGCTGAGTTCATTGTGCATAATGGAGCAGAACAACTGGCTCTGATCGACACCATTATCAGCACGATAACCGAAAGCACACAGGAGGCACTACATTCGGAGAAACGTCGCATAGAATCGGTAGCGGGACAAATGAGACCCTTGGTCGAACTGTTCAAGGCGAACCAATTGCATAAGTTGCAAAACGTAATGTCTGCCATTCAAAACGACATCAACGCGACAATGGAGTCTAACCTCCATCGGCTGAAAATCATTGAAACCCAACTTGACTCGGCAAATCCCTCCCGACTAATGAAACTGGGATTCAGCATCACCCGGCATAACGGGAAGGCGGTGCGTGACAAATCCACGTTGAAACCGGGAGATGAGATTGAGACGACTATAGAAAAAGGAATCATAAAGTCAACAGTAACAAAATAATTAACGTATGGATAACAATATAGCATACAAGGAAGCCATTGAACGGCTTGAGGCGATTTCCAAACAAATATCATCAGGTGAAATGGATGTCGACGAACTCGCATCAAAATTAAAAGAAGCAAAGGAGCTGGTCAAGTTCTGCCAAGACAAACTTAAACACGTTGAAGAAGACGTGAAAAAGATACTTGAAGACTGACTTGCGGGTTGTGCCGTCATAGTCATTCCAATCTGTAATGTTGAGGTAACAGTTCGGGGCAAGTATCATATTTTGATGTTATGTAATGCAAATAAATAATAAAAAGACTCCAATAAGTTTTGTCACGTAAAAAAAAGTACCTAACTTTGTCTCGATTGGTGATAAGTTATCGCCCGTCATAGTTATTAAATTTGTAAACGAGTACAATGGAGAAGACCCTTGTAATACTAAAACCAAGTGCAGTGCAAAGGGCGCTGGTGGGCGAAGTTACAGCCAGATTCGAACGCAAAGGTTTAAGACTGTGCGGAATGAAGATGATGCAGCTCACAGATGAGATTCTTGACAAGCACTATGCACATTTGGCTTCAAAACCATTCTTCCAACGCATTAAAGACTCAATGATGGCTGCGCCGGTTGTTTGCTGCTGTTACGAAGGAGTGGACGCCGTTGAGACCGTTCGTACAATGACGGGTAGTACCAACGGACGAAAAGCCGCCCCAGGTACAATCCGTGGTGACTATGGAATGAGTTTCCAGGAAAACATCATCCATACGTCCGACTCTCCCGAAAATGCCGCTATAGAGCTTGCACGTTTCTTTAATGCAGACGAAATCTTTGATTACAAGCCAGCCGCATTCCAATTCCTTTATGCTAACGACGAGTATTAGCCGCAACGCTATAAGGATCTAATAATTAAACCAAACGGACATTCCGGTGTCTGTATATAAGAACGAGAACTAATAGACTATGCTGAATTTATTTAAAACTATAACGTTGGTAGCATTGACAATGTCGTCACTTACAATGTCAGCCCAAGACCTGCTTGCGAACAGGGCTCCGTCCGACAAGAAATTGACCGACTTGAAAGCTATCAAGATAAACAATACCTCCGCATTCATCGACCTACACAATCCTGCCGGCAATATCTACTCGACATGGGACAACAAATCCGCGCTTGTGGCTCCGGGAGTCCTTCCTCCCAACTTCAAGATCGACCTAAGGGGTTTTGCCATGCCTACGCCAAGCCGCAAGATTACATCCAACTTCGGTCCACGATGGGGAGCACAGCATAAAGGCATAGACATCAAAGTCTATACAGGTGACACCATATATGCGGCTTTTGACGGTAAAGTCCGTATTACAAAATTCAACGCCGGCGGGTGGGGATATTACGTAGTTATTCGTCATCCTAATGGTCTGGAGACCCTTTACGGACACTTAAGCAAACAACTTGTGAAGGAAGATCAGATAGTCAGGGCAGGTCAACCAATAGGACTCGGCGGTAGTACAGGTAAGTCTTCGGGTTCACATCTGCATTTTGAGACACGGTTGCTTGGCAAAGCGATTAACCCTGCAAAGATGTTCGACTTTGTAGCGCAAGATGTCACAGGCGACTTTTATGTTGTGAATACTGGTTTGGTTCAAAACTCCAAGACATCCGCCGTTGCAAGTACCATTACCGCCAAGGAAGAGGCTGAAGAGAACAGGGAATTCGCACTCGAAGCCACAAGGCACACAGACACTAAAATGCAAGAGTCGCGCAACACCACGTCAAAGCAGGAATCGACAAATGATTTTGCGGTAACTAAAGAAGCGACTTACATCGTAAAAGATGGTGACAACCTCTACCGCATCGCTGTCAACCATGGACTGACGCTTAAGCAATTGTGCAAGCTAAACGGGTTGAAGCCCGACAGCCGCATCACCAGGGGACAGGTATTAAAGTGCATGTAAACTGACAGACAGACTGAATAGATAAATAAAACTAAGGAAGTTTTGATGCCCAAACTAAATGGTTTGGGCATTATTATTTTGCCGACTGAATAAATTGTAGTACCTTTGTGAGCAAATAAGAGAAGTTATGGAGACCCCTGAACAATTTGAAACAGAATTGGCTAAGTGCCGTGAAGTATTTTCTAAAAAACTGTACGACTACGGAGCTTCATGGCGCATACTCCGGCCATCGTCGGTAACCGACCAGATCCTTATCAAGGCAAAACGCATACGCAGCCTCGAAGTAAAAGGCGTGTCGCTGGTCGGTGAAGGAATTTACCCTGAATTCCAGGCCATAGTCAACTATAGCATAATCGGACTTATCCAGCTTGAGAAAGGATATGCCGACTCGGTCGACATGTCGGCTGATGAGGCTCTGACATGCTATGACAAATACGCCAAGCAGGCATTGGAGCTTATGCTTAGGAAGAATCACGACTATGACGAGGCATGGCGGGCCATGAGAATCAGCTCGTACACCGACTTGATCCTACAAAAAATAAACAGGACCAAGGAGATAGAAGGTCATGATGGGAAGACGCTGGTCTCCGAAGGCATAGACGCGAACTACCTTGACATGATCAACTACTCCATATTCGGACTTATCAAATTAGACTTCGACAAGCAATAACAACCATCGAAGGAGATAAATACAAAGCATGCGTACAGTAAGAACAATAATCATCAACGTCTGTAGGTTCATTCTGGCGTTCACATTCCTTTTTTCAGGGTTCGTGAAAGCTAATGATCCATTGGGAACAGTACTGAAAATAGATGATTACCTCAACGCGTGGGGCGTATCAGACATTCCAAGCTTGTTCGTTGTAATGGTATCCATCGCCCTTGCGTTCTTTGAATTCGTACTGGGTGTCTACCTTTTCTTCGGTATGAGGCGCAAATGGGTGTCGAAGATCACGCTGGCATTCGTTTCCGTCCTCACCCTGTTCACCGTTTACATTTATGTGGCAAATCCAGTTAGCGATTGCGGTTGTTTTGGTGACGCCATTATCCTTACAAACGGTCAGACACTGCTGAAGAACATAGTCTTGCTTGCCGCCGCCGGGGTAGTGGCGGTTGGTTACAAAGACCAGGTTCAAATCATCAACAAGAACATATACTGGATATTCTCCACAATTTTCGGATTGGGAATCATTGCATACGCCCTGTATTGCATTTACGCCCTGCCAGTCATCGACTTCCGTCCCTACAAAGTCGGAGTGGACCTGCGGCACAACAGCGTAGCTGCAAACAGCCGTCCTCAATATGATGTGATCATAGTATACGAGAAGAACGGGAAGACGATTGAACTGGGAATCGACGAGGACGACCCCGACTCCACATGGACATACGTCGAGACTAAAAGGAAAGAGGTGAAAGGCTTGGACAAAAACGACATATCCGACTTCTATATCCAAGACGGCGATGAGGACATCACCGAAGACGTCCTGACGACCGACGGATGTGTGTTCTTGCTGATTGCGCCCGACTTACAGACCGCCGATGAAAGTATCATGGACAAAATCAACGACCTGTACGACTACACCCAACAAGCCGACATGGAGTTCTACTGCCTCACCGCATCCAACAAGGAGGCACAGGACAGGTGGACCGACTACACAGGCGCGGAATATCAGATATTCACTTCCGACGAAGTCACGTTGAAGACCATGGTGCGTTCCAATCCAGGCTTAATATTGCTGAAAGACGGAGTGATACAGAAGAAATGGAGCAGTTGGAACTTTCCTACGACCGACGACCTGGCAGGATATATAAACGTAAAGTAACTCAATTATTGTATTAACATATTAAGATTAACGAAATGAGAAAGAAGATTGTGGCAGGCAATTGGAAAATGAACAAAAACCTGCAAGAAGGGGTGGCACTCGCTACCGAACTCAATGAGACATTGAAGTCTGAAAAAACAAACTGCGATGTAATTATTTGCACGCCGTTCATTCACCTCGCAACCGTTTCCAACATCATCGACCACAACGTGATTGGTCTTGGAGCTGAGAATTGCGCCGACAAGGCATCAGGTGCCTATACAGGCGAGGTTAGCGCGGAGATGGTCAAGTCGACCGGAGCAGAATATGTCATCCTCGGCCACTCTGAGCGCCGTGAATACTACCACGAGACTCCAGAGATCTTGAGGGAGAAAGTCGACCTCGCTCTCGCAAACGGTTTGAAAGTCATCTTCTGCATAGGCGAAAGCCTCGCGCAAAGAGAGGCGAACGAACAGAACGCCGTCGTCAAGGCAGAACTTGAGGGAAGTGTGTTCCACCTCTCGGCAGAGGAATTTTCAAACATCGTGATAGCATACGAGCCAATTTGGGCCATAGGAACCGGGAAGACAGCCACTTCCGACCAGGCTGAGGAAATTCACGCCTACATCCGCAGTATCATAGCCGGGAAATACGGAGAAGAAGTCGCTGAGAACACATCGATTCTTTACGGAGGTTCATGCAAGGCTTCAAACGCCCCTGAGCTGTTCGCAAAGAAGGATATTGACGGCGGACTCATCGGAGGGGCTTCACTGAAGGCAGCCGACTTTAAGGGAATCATCGACGCTTGGAAATGATAACGCAGTTGCGCTTATCTTACTTTCAAGTAATCAAAGACGAACAAATGAGAATTATTTCAACAATGGTTTTAGTCTTCATGGTTGCTTGCCCAACCATGAAGGCCCAAACCTCATTTATGGACCAACTGGAAAGGCACGTCGCAGGACAAGGCGTAATCGAGGTTGAGCAAGATCCACGCCTGACCGAGATAATAAACGGTGACGTCATCGTTCCAAGCTCGCTCGCCACCACATCAAAGGTAGACGCCATAACGACCGAGTCCAAGGTGAAGCAAGACGCCGATGAAATCAGAGGCAAGACTTCTGGCATGCACGAGAAAGTCCGTGGCTACAGGGTGCAGGTCTATTTCGGTGGCAACCAACGCGCCGACCAGGAGAAAGCCCAAAGGATTGGCAACAAAGTAGCGAACATGTTTCCAGAGCTTCGCGCGTACACCACCTTCGAGTCACTACATTGGCGATGCCGCATGGGCGACTTCACAAACTACGAAGACGCGTCTGCCTATATGCACAAGATAAAGGCAAAAGGCATAGCGGGAGCCATGGTGGTGAAAAGTGAGATCTATGTTTCAGTAGACCAAATGAAGCACTAATCGGCCGGTTAAAAACATTATGCGGACATGTACAATATATCATTTGAAGGCAAAGAAAACCAAATCGGCAAACTGAGCGGAATCGTAAGGGATATACTGGGAGTCATAGGCGAGGATTCCCAACGGGAGGGACTTCTGAAAACTCCGGAGAGAGTCGCCAAATGCATACTCCAACTGACCAGCGGCTACGAGCAAAACCCTGTAGAGGTGTTGCGGTCTGCCATGTTCAACGAACAGTATTCCCATGCGGTAGTTGTTAAAGACATTGAGTTCCATTCGCTGTGCGAACACCACATGCTGCCCTTCTTCGGAAAAGTGCATGTCGCTTACATACCCGATGGGAAAATCGTAGGACTTAGCAAGATACCCCGCGTTGTCGACATTCTGTCGCACCGCCTGCAAGTACAGGAAAAGTTTACGAGAGAACTCTGCCAGTGTATTCAAGACGCGCTCCATCCTCGCGGAGTTATGGTAGTGGTTGAGGCACAACACATGTGCATGCAGATGCGCGGCGTGGAGAAGCAAGGCTCCGTCACCGTCACATCCGACTACAAGGGCGAATACGAGGACGTCAAGCTACGTCAGGAATTCTTCGACAGCATCAAAAATTAATAAAGCAACTTCATACCATTGATTTCACCATCCACCATAGAACGAATAAGGAGCGCCGCCAACATAGTCGACGTGGTTTCCAAGTATGTCACACTCCGCCGTGCAGGGTCGAGTTACAGAGGACTATGTCCGTTTCATGACGACACCACCCCGTCTTTCTACGTTTCTCCGTCACGCGGCATTTGCAAATGCTTTGCCTGCGGCGAAGGCGGAGATGTCGTCCACTTCATAATGAAGGAAGAAAACCTGGGATACTACGACGCGCTCAAGTTCCTGGCGAGGATGTATGGCATAGAGGTGGAAGACCGCGAGATCACACCCGAAGAGCGACTCGCCATAAATGAACGCGAGAGCATGTTCGCGGTCAACGAATGGGCAAGCACGTACTTCCATGACATCCTGTTGAATTCCGAGGAGGGAAAGGCAATCGGACAGGCATACTTCCGCAGCCGCGGCTTCCGCGACGACATAATCGAGAAATTCCGCCTCGGGTTCTCACCTACCACATACGACGCGATGGTGTCAGCGGCGTTGAAAGAAGGTTACAAAGAGGAATACCTGCTAAAGACCGGACTGATCGTCAAGCGCGACAATGGCACTTGCTACGACAAATACCATGGACGAGTCATTTTCCCATGGTTCACCATAACAGGCAAAGTGGTAGGTTTCGGAGGTCGCGTGCTCGATTCAAGGACAAAAGGAGTCTCACAAAAATACATCAACTCACCAGAGTCTGAGATCTATCATAAAGCGAGCCAGCTCTATGGACTCTATCAAGCGAAAAAAGCCATATCCAAGGAAGACAACGTGTTTATGGTCGAGGGGTACACCGACGTGATCTCCATGCACCAATGTGGTATAGAGAACGTAGTGGCAAACTCGGGTACGGCGCTCAGCATGGACCAAATATCCATTCTTCACCGCTTCACCGACAACATAACCCTCTTATACGATGGTGATGCCGCAGGCCAGAAAGCCGCGCTTAGAGGTACCGACATGCTGCTCTCCCGCGGCATGCGCATAAAGATTTTATTACTGCCCGACAATGAGGATCCCGATTCGTTTGCCCGCAAGCACAGTTCAAACGAGTTCCGTGAGTACGTTCAGTCACACCAAGTCGATTTCATCACATTCAAAACAAACCTGCTTCTTGCCGGTGCAAAGGGCGATCCCGACAAGATGTCGGATTTAATACGCAGCCTCGTGGAGTCGATAGCCGT
>CAZHZH010000039.1:11799-16162 GCA_964537205.1 uncultured Bacteroidaceae bacterium | reverse complement strand
TTGTCCGACACCGAACTGCGGTTCAAGAAAATGGAGCGTGTAATCATGCAGCAGGTCGTGGGATACGGAGAGCGAGTGTTGGAATTCAAAGGCGCGGACGGGAAGACGGAGGCCGCGACCATCATCGACTACATCCAAAAGGCGTTAGCCGATGACAAGTTGCAGTTCCGTACGCCATTATACGCCCGCATGTTTAGGGCGGTGGTGAACGCTGACCGGCCAGACGGGTTCGTGGCAAGCGAATACTTCCTCAACAGTCCCGAAGAAGAGTTCAGCCATGAGGCTGCGACCCTTCTAAGCGACCGGTTCCAGTTCTCCAAGGAAGCCAAAGAGGCCGACAGCAAGATTCTGCCCGATGAAATAGTCCGCATGACTATAGAATACAAGGCAGTTGTAGTGTCAGCCGAAATAGACGACATAATGAAGCAGATGGGCAGCCCGGAGGTTAAACAAGATCCGGTGAAAACCACCCGACTCCTGCAAGAGCAGATGCGCCTGACGAAGATAAAGAAACAACTCGCCCAAGAACTGGGACAGCGAGTCATATCAAGGTAGACAGACAAGAAATCAATACACCTTACTTCCCTGCATCTGAAATGTCACACCACGCATAGTCATACATATCAGAAGTATATGGGTCACGGAAGCAACTCGTACAATACATCAATATCCCATACGTGATGTATCAATTTCCTTTTTCTTCTTCTCCTTGAAGTTGCCTATACGGTAGACGGCTGTGAGAGAGTAGCTTGTGTAGGGCATCCAGACATGCATGCCATAGTCCTGATTGCCTATGGTGGAGCGCGTGTCGATATGAGCATTGAAGACATTGTCGCCCTGAGCCACAAAACTCCACTTGCCGCCCTGGGAAGTGTAGCGGAGATTGGCACGGAGGCGGAACAAAGGATCTATGTCATAAAGTCCCTGGATTGCCTTTGTCTGAAATAAGGGGTTGACGATGAGCTGTATGTTGCGGCGTTTAGACAGCCTGACCATTGCCATACCTCCAAAAATGCCCGTGAGACAGGTGCGGTCGATTGGCAGGTCGAAAAAGTTACCGCTTTTATCGTGGCGGTAAAGGGCGGTTCCAGTGATATTGCCGTTCAGCCAACTACCTATGTGGAACTGCGCTGAAGTTTGCAAGCCATAATAGTTGGAGTAGTCGAAGTTGGTCTCTTTCATCACTACAGCCATACGATCAGAGGGTTGGTAAGCAAGTTGGACGAAGTAGTCAGGTTCGAACACGACAAAAGCTGTGAAGGAGTAATTTTGGTCGAACTGCCACATCAGGCTAATCTCGTATTTCGACATTGGTTTAAGGTCGGGATTGCCCCAAATCTCGCTGTACGCCGAGGAGTAGTAGATGTGGCTCATGGTACTCCAATAACTGGGGTATACCGACTCACTGCTGAACGAGAGGTTGACCATATTCTTGGAGTTGATTGTCCACAAGGCATTGAGTTGCGGATATATGTGCCATTCGTTACATTTCGTGGCATGATATTGTTCTACCGTAACAGACGCATCAAGACTGAGCGACTTATCAAACTGTTTGCTCAGTCCGGTATAGATGTTCAAGATACGCTCGTCATAATCCACGTACGATGTGGCATCAGACAGAGTCTGACGGTTTTCGTCGAGCGTGGTCTGATAGCTGTTGTCATTTGAGAACTGCGCCTTGCCTCCATAGTTCAGTTCCAAGCCTTTATGCAGGGTGTGGGACTGGTCTACAGTAAAAAGCCATTTGCCGACCTTTTGCCAGCTTTCGACATAGAGATTCCGCGTCATCTCATTGAGACGACCATCAAGGTATTGGGTACGGGGTTCTTGATAGCTGGTATAGGAAATGCCGAGCTGCATGCCGAACGGAGCCGCGTAACTGGCGTCCACATTGTGTAAATACTCATGTTGATGAGCGTTTTGCACGGACTGCGCCGACCCCGTAGTAATATTGGTCGAACGAGTGGAGTTCCACCGCCCAGTATAAGCAAGGCTCAAGCGGCTATTCTCTCTGAAAGCATAGTCAATGCCTAAGCGGTAGTCATGGTCTATTCCGTCGCTTCGGTTGCGGGTCTTATCGTTGTACGCTACACGTTGATCGCCAAGCGGATGGTTTGCCTCATGCTCCACCTGTCCATAGTTCTTGCCATTAGTTAACTTGTAAGACGCATCCACACCAAGCATACCATGATTATAGATGATACTGCCGCCTGCATAGCCAGTTCCATATTTATTCTGCCTCCAGCCGCCTGTCAATTGCCCTGAAAGTTGATTCGTCCCCGTGAAGTCTTTCGTCACCACGTTGATTGCCAGACCACGTACATGGTATTTGGCAGGAGTGGCAAAAAGGACCTCCGCCTTGGCGAGCTGTGCGGCAGGCAGCTGCTTCAGACGTTCCATAACCTGTTCCGCACTTTGGGTTGTCGGCTTGCCGTTGATGATGAGTGTTACGCTGCGACCCGTAAAGCTCAGACCATCACCCGTGTCAGTGACCCCCGGAATACGAGTTAATGCATCGTAGGCATTGTCGGCAGGCATAATATCTAATAGGTGGGGCATATCGTAGGTAAAATGACCGTCCTCTACCTTGACAATTTTCCTCTTGCCCTTCACCAACACGCCATTAAGCAAGTAGGTCTCCAGTTGCAGTCGAATAGTGTCGGATTCCCCTGACATGCAAAGTTTGTAAACTGTCTTGTAACCGATGCATGAAATCCTGGCGAGGACATCGGACTGTTCATAGGGAATGGCGAAGTAGCCGCTCTCGTTGGACACTCCACCATTTAGAAGCGTTGAGTCGGAGGGATTGAGCAAGGCTATGCTGGCATAACTTACAGGCTGCCCGTTCTCGTCAATGACGGTGCCAGTAAGGTGGCGGTCGGTCTTGTGGATACACTCCACGTAAATTTCTTTTTCATTGTCACGGACAGTCATACGTACGGGGTAGAAACCTATCATCTGACGGATGGCATCGGGCAGCTTCTTATGTTTGACAGTGGTGGTGATGCGGAAGTCCTCAAGCTCATTGTAAATGAAGTTGATGGTGAAGTCTTTTGATATCTCGCCCAATTGGAGTAAGGCATCACTCAATGATACGTTGTTGTATGTTTGACTTACCCGTTGCGCCTGAGTGCCAATTGGCAGGAAGGCGATGAGAACAAAAAGCGTCATAGTGTATGGTTGTTTCCTCATCTTACAATCAATTTATTATTGCTGATGATGATATTAACTGCTCTGAAAGTGTTGAGTTTCTCCACTACCGCTGCCAGACTGTCATCACGCTTCCACACGAAATGAAACCGCAGGCTGCGTGCCGACTCGTTCTCAAACACAACCTCAACATGATAGGCTAACGCTATTTCTTTTAGCATTTCGTCGAGTGGCACATTGTTGAAGGTATGAGTTTTGAGTTTTGAATTTTGAGGTTTGGGGCATAAGGTCTGAGGTTTTGTATTAATTGCAACTACCGTCGTGTCTGCTATCGATGGAAAATCTTGCCTCTGATAATGCCGCACGATGTGGATGGCGGCCAAGGCCAAGCCCGATGCGACAAGCAAAGCGGCGAACGAAGCGGCAAGCTTGTGAAGAGAAGAATTGAAGGTGAAGATTGAAGATTTAGACCGTGTCTTGTATTCATTTGCAGCATCCAGTTCCATGGCATGTTTTGCGACAAACGCCTTCCATTCGCCATTGACATTGGTGGTGTGGCCTTTTGCCTCCTGATCCTTGAACGCCCGTTTTGCGAAACCCAATTGCCGCACAAGTTGGCGCGTCTCCTCGTCGGCAAGCATCTGCTTTATTTGTTTGTCTGTCAGTTGTTCCGGATGCTTTTGCAATTCCAAAAGCCATTCTATACGTTCTTTCTCAGTCATAATCGTCATGAGTTTGAATTGAAATACTTCCTAATTTTCTCTATAACCTGTCGTAGATTTGTATGTACGGTCTGACGGCTTACGCCCACCGCCTCGGCAACTTCCTTACAGGTAAGCTCTTTCAGATAACGCAACTGGAAGATGCTCCGCTCCAAAGGGGACAAGTTTTCCTCCCTGTAGCGAATCAGTTCCTGCATTTGCAGCCGCTCGTATGCCGTGTTGTCGCGTGTGGATACTGTTCCGCTGTCGGTCTGCAATCTGACGAAACGTTCCCTCACCTGTTTGTGTTCCAACACGTTCTGGCAACGGTTGCGCACGCTCACCATCAGGTAGCCCTCCGCCTTTTCAGGCATCAACACAATTCTGTTGCTGAGCAAGCTGGCAAACACGTCGCTCACCACATCCTTGCTCTCCGATTCATCGAACAGGATGCTGTATGCCAAACGATACATTTGGGCATAGTGTGACTTGAACAGACATTCAATATTTTC
>CAZHZH010000039.1:0-11699 GCA_964537205.1 uncultured Bacteroidaceae bacterium | reverse complement strand
TGACCAAGCCGCAAAGTGTATCAACCAAATATAAAAGTAAGGTTTATGTATGAGTTGTTAGTTCTGTTGATGTAGTCTTTAGATTTCATATAAGTAGTCCTACTCAGTTAAAAGCCCGTGTTGTCGCGTCAGTCATTGAATTTCTCTATGTGCTTTTGGACATTGTTTAAGGGAAAGAATTCGGCGTCTTTCTTAATGTATGGGACATACGACTGAAAAGAGTGATGGATAAAGTAAACGGGGCGACGACTTTCACAAGCCACCGCCCCGTAAAGGACATCCTTTATTAATAATATTCATAACTTATTACTAAATTCGCTTCGCAGATAATCGGCTGCGCCTCGGCAATTCAAGCAAGCTTGATTGCTCTCGGCTTGCACGATTATTCGCTTTTTATTACTTCGGCTGGATTGCCGCTGCTTGCCTTCTTGATTTGCCAGAATACGGTGGCGAATGTCAGTGCCGCCATGATTAGCGCAGTGCAGACAAAATACCATGGAGTGAGCGTCACGTGGTGCGCGTAGTTCGCGATATACAGGTTCAGCACGTACACGGTTATAGGCGTGGCAATGATTATGGCGACAAGAAGGGTCAGGGCGTATTGCCCGGTCATCAGCCGGAATATGTCTTTGAACTTGGCTCCGTTCACCTTGCGGATGGCGATTTCCTTACGCCGGTGCTGGATGTCGTACATGCAGACTCCGAAGAGTCCGAGTACGGACACGGCTATGGCCACTACGGCGAGGGTGTTGAAGATGAGCGTGGTGCGTGAGTCGTCTTCGTAGATCTCCGCGAATTCGTCCTCAATCCACTTGTAGTCCGTCTCAGCGGTTCCGTATATTTCCTTTTGTGTCTTTTTGAGAAAGTCCACAGCCTCCTTGTGCTTTCCCTTTTGCACGCGTGCGATAATGGTCGCTTCCGGAGTCCATTCCGACTTTTCGGCGGTAATGATTTTCGGCGTTTCGGCAGAAGCCAGATGGTGTGTCTTGAAATCTTTCACAACGCCCACTATTTCGTATGATTGATTTGTACGCATACGATATGTGAACCAGAGCGCGTTTTGTGGTAAAATGCGTACGTTGTGGATATCCTTTATACCAAGAGCCTTCTTTGTGTTTTCCGTTATCATCATCTTATAGGACTCCATCGTCTCACCGTTCTCCACGTCGAGCATCCTGCCTTCCACCACTTTCAGATCGTAGATGTCGAAGAACTCAAGCGGTATGTCCAACCACTCCGCGCCGATATAGTCACCCTTCGACCCTTCAACTTTGATTCCGATGTCTCCGTATTCGGTTTCTTTCTTTCCCGTAGTCAACGAGGCTTTCCCATTGGAGTCGAAGAAACAACTCCCCATGAATAATGGGGACTGCCTCATGCGTTGCATGACGTTTTCCGCTTGCCCTTCCATCGCCTCTTCTCTCTTCTTCGCATTGTCGTAATCGCCCTCTGTCCTGTACTCGCGCATGAAAATCAAGTTGTGTGGCATTATGTTAGCTGATATTATATCATGAGTTTGGTAGCCCATGTCGGCGGTAAGAAGGTAGTGCAGTTGTGAGATTGCGTACAGACTCGCTGTCAGCAGGATGAACGTGGCGAGGTATTGCGCGCACAGTGGTATGTAGTGTGTGGCCCTGTTGAAGTGGTTGTCGTAATTGAGCTGCATGGACTTGACGGTTTGGGAGGAGTGGTATTTCAGCATCATGACAACGCTTACGATTGCAGGGAACGCCAATGCTATGAATATTGTCATGCACACGTCGAATAGTGGAGACGGCAGCAATGTGATGTTGTAGTATCTTTGCAGTATAGGGGTTGCAAGTCCGACCACAATCCATGCGGCGCAAACGGCGATGGCGGTAATCATGAAGTTCTCTGTGAATATCTGCGCGAACACGTCCTTGTTGCCCGCTCCGAATATCTTCCTGATGCCGAAATTCCCCTGGCGTTGCCGCATCATGATGTTGAACATGTGTGTGTAGTTGAACAGCACGATGACGAACAGCAGCGCGGCTCCTGACAGCAAAACAAGGATGCTTTGCTTGTTTCCATGCGATATAAAAGTCTGGGTTACCGCTAAAGACAGCTTGCTGCTGAAGTATGCGTCTTTCAGAGGCATAAGCTGGAAATGGAAGTTGTTGCCGACAAAGTCCTTGAACGCCACATGACGCTCATTGAACTTATGATAGTCCTCGCCCTCTTTCAGCCTGCACACCATGTCGCCGATATACATCCAACGGGTAAGCGAGTCGCTGACCAGTATGTCGTAGCTGAACATGCTTTTTGTCTGTGGCCGGTCTAATACTCCTACGATATTCAAGGTAAAGTCGTTCAGTATCAGTTGCCGTCCTATTGGATTCTTGTCCTTGAACGCCACCAACGCGAAATCGCTGGTTATGACGGCGTCGGTGGGCTTGTTCAGTTTCGATGTTCCTTGGACGACTTTGCGTGGAAGCATTTTCAGGAACATGCTGTCTATCGCGAACACGGTAGCCTGGTACGACGCGTCGTCCACGTTTACTTGCAGTTGAGGGTCGTCGAGTGGTATGAACCTGGTGAAGCATTCCACGGCTTTGTCGTGAGGCGCGTCGTCGAAATCAGGGTCATGGTTCATGTTGCACGCGTCGGTCGTGGAGTAATATCCTTGGTCTTTAGAGTAGTTGCACATCAGGTACGACCGGTCGATTTCGGGTATATAGTCGTCGACTGTGAGTTCCTGATGAGTGTAATGCATGATTATGGTTATGACAATCATACTGAGTGTCAGTCCCAGCAGGTTGATGACGCTGTATGTGCGCATCCTGTTCACACCGCGCCACGCCTGCTTTATTGTGTTACCCAATTTCATGATCGTTGATATTTGTGATTGACTTCCAGTTTCTACATCTCTACCTGTGATACAATCTCACCGTCGAACAGGTTCACGATTCTGTCCGCATAGTTCGCGTCGTGCTGTGAGTGTGTGACCATGACTATGGTTGTCCCTTCTTTGTGCAGTTCGGAAAGCAAGTCCATCACTTCCTTTCCGTTCTTGGAGTCGAGGTTTCCCGTAGGCTCGTCGGCGAGTATGATCTTTGGATTGGCTATCACGGCGCGGGCTATGGCCACACGTTGCTGCTGGCCTCCTGACAGCTGGTTGGGGAAATGCTTGCTGCGGTGTGATATTGCCATGCGTTCCATGACGGCTTTGACTTTCTGGCGGCGTTCTTTTGCCGGAACGCCCATGTAGAGCAGGGGGAGCTCGATGTTCTCGATGACATTGAGTTCGTCGATCAGGTTGAAACTTTGGAACACGAACCCGATGACTCCCTTGCGGATGTCGGTCCTGTCGTTCTCCTTCAGTTGGCTCACTTCTCTGCCGTTCAGCTCGTATGTGCCGTCGGAAGGGTTGTCGAGCAGTCCGATGATGTTCAGAAGGGTTGACTTGCCGCAGCCCGACGGTCCCATGACGGCCACGAATTCTCCTTCCTTTACTTCGAGGTTTACACTGCGAAGAGCCCATGTTTCGATCTCTTCGGTCTTGAACACTTTTGCGATGTTTTTTAATGTGATCATAGTTGTAGGTTTTACTATTGTTTTACAATTATTTCTGATGGTTGCACTCTCATTATCTGGTGTATTTGCCAGCTGACGATGATGAATATTATCAAGATGACGAGGCAGATTCCCGCGCCTGTTATCATTAGTCCTGTGCCGGAGCTTATCTTTTCGGCGAGGTCGTTGTCTTCGTTGATCATGTTGAAGAATATGTACGACACTGGTATGCATACGATGGCTGCTACGATGATGATCGCGGCGTAGGTCCGTCCGAATATCTTGCCGATATCGCGCGCTTTGGCGCCGTTGATCTTGCGTATGGCCATTTCCTTCCGGCGGGTGCGCGTGTCGAGCGTGATGGTGCTTAGTATGCCGCTTGCGCAAATTATGAGGCTTACCAAGGCGAGTACCATGGCTCCTGTGCGCGCCGCCTCGATTATCAAGAAATCTGATGCCTTGTTGCTCCGCAGGTTCCATACAGTCTGGTCGACAGTCTCGGGATCGAGACGGCTGACAAGCGATTGCGTCTCGCTCATAAGCGCCTTGTATTTTCCCGGCTTGGGTATCAAGATGAACTCCGATATGTCTATGTCGTACATCGGTCTGATTACAATTATATGCGACATCATATTGTGGAATGTGTCGTCTTTTACGTATGGAAATCGCTTGAATGTCCCTGCCACTTGTATAGGCTTTGCTTCAACTTGAGCCGTATCGGGGAATAGGAAATAGTCACAAGGGAATCCGTGGTCGCGCAGCTGCTTGTATGCGTCCTCTTGTATCAGCACGCACTGGCTGCGGTCGATGTCACGGTCGAGCCATTTTACGTCGAGATTCCAGAAATTGATAAACGCTGTGTCTGCTGTCATGACGATTTCGAAGTGCTGCGGATATTCGCTCACCGTATTGGAATTGAAGCTCACCTCTATGTCCTGCCTGCCTGTGAGGTCGGCTATTGTCGAATATGTCGTACCGTAAGGGATGCATAGTTTCAAGTCGGGCAAGATTGTCAGCGAATCGTGCAGCGCTGTGATGTCGGTCCCTACGCGCCGGTCGACATAAACGCTGGCTTTGAAGTCGCTTTCATCGTCAGGTATATGGTACATGTCAGCTATCTTGCTTGACCAGAAGCAGAGTGTCAGCGTGCTGCATACGAATATCATGCTTATGGTCACTTGTACTCCGAGCATTATGTTGCGGAAGTAGTGTGTGCGGCTGTTTTTCATCGCCGCGCTTAAACCGCCCCATCCCTTACTGTATATCCGCCGTAGTAACAACCAAACTATTATGCCGCATACGACTATGAGGAACAATCCTATTTGCAGGCTGTATGTGTACATAGTATCGGTTCTCAATACAAAATCGTAGTGTCCTTCAAAGTTTGTCATCAGGAAGTCGTATAACCATGCGTCCATAAGCAGTGCCACGATGATGGAGGCGATGATGCTGACCGACACTTCCGTAGTCAGTGTGGCGAACAGCTGTATCCGTTTTGCTCCGTTCATGATGCGTATGGCCATTTCATGCTGTCGCATCCAGAACAACTGGATTTGCATGCGCAAGAATCCGATAATGGAAATGAACAGGATCAGGGCTCCAATGGTGTTGATGATGAGGCGTATGTTCCGCATGCTGTCTATCGAGTTGCTCATTATGTCCGACAATTTTTTGATATGCGATTCAAGTCCGAGCGGACGCAGGCGCGCGTCAACTTCTTTTTTCAGTTGCTCCGGAGTGCCGCCTTCTTTCAGAATTACGTCTAAAGAGTATATCGAGTAGTTCGCAGGCAGTTCTTCGCCAGGGCTTGTCGATGAATAATAGAGTTCGTTGTTTGACCCTATGCCTCGCTCAGAGACTGAAAAGTTGTCGTCGTATACGTCCACTATGGTGTATGTCTCCCTTTGCTGGGTGGCGAAGTTCGTCAATGTGACTGTCGCGCCTACCGGATTATGGTTCCCGAATATCTTTTTCACGTTCCCCGAATTGATGACCGCCTCGCCGCGTTTCATGACTTTGATCTTCTTTCCCGTGATGCTGGAGTGAATGCCGGCGTAGTTCAGTGACGACGGACTCATATTGGAGTACGACATCAGGTATCTGCGCACTGTGCCGTCAGCAAGGCGGAATGAAAGGTCGCTTCCTGTGGAACTGTTGTTGGGAGCGTAGAGGTTGCCGTCGGTGCACCGCAGTCCTCCGTTTGACTCCAGCGCGTTCCAAATAGACGGGTCGTACCATGCCTTAGGCTCCGTCTGTTGATCCAATGAGTCGAACTGTATGGAATAAACGCGGTCATAATAGGGTTCGGAACATATCGCCGGCAGCTTGAACCTCGAAGTGAGGACGTTGGTGAATGTCAGTGAAACGATGCCTATGGCGATTGACAATACGCTTATGACGTTCTGCGTCTTGTATTTCATCAGATTGCGTATGGCGATCTTTATGTTGTGTGTAAACATATATATAGTAAATGTATTATTGGGTTATTGTAATCTTGTTTGAATCACCGAGTTTGCTGTATCCGTCGGTGATGACGCGGTCGCCGGGTTTCAGCCCCGACAACACCTCGTATTGCAGCGGATTCTGCCTGCCTATCTCAATGCGTGTCTTGTATGCCGTCTTGCCGTCGGGCGAGAGGCGGTATATCCATTCGCCCGAAGTCGCCTGGTAAAAATCGCCTCGCGGTATGACGACAGTCATCTCGGGTTTGTCGAGTTCAATCTTCACACGGTAGGATTTGCCAAGTCGCATGTTGTCTGGCTTGCTGCCGGTAACTACGAGGTCGCAATCAAAGCTGTGCTCTTTTACCTCAGGCACGATTTTGCTTATTCTGAGTGGGAATTCCTTTCCGCCGAACTGTATGCTGGCGTTCAATCCCGTGGTTATGCGGTCTATGTAGTATTCATTGATCAATGTGTGTACCTTGTACTGGCTCATGATCTTGATTTCGGCGACGCTTGAGCCTGCCGCCACTTGGTCGCCTAATGTGACCTGTAGGTTGCTGAGCTGTCCTGAGGTAGTGGCCCTGACCACCAATTTGCCGAGCCTGTCCCTTGTCCTGCGATAGTTCCTGTTGGCAGTCTCGCGGTCGGACTGCAGCATTTCGCGTTTCAGGATGGCGGCGATGGAGTCGTGCCGGAGTCCCTGCATTTGCAATTGGGCTTTTTGATATTGGTATTTATAATCTTCCTCAGCGACCTCCAATTCAGCCTTGCTCTTGATGCCCATGCTGTATTCCTCGCGGCTTTGTTTCAAGGATTTCTCAAGGCTTGCCATCTGATGCGCCGCGTCGAGTGCCTCCTGCCGCAACGAAATGCTCTTCTGCTCCATCTCGATTTCCTGCTCCTTGTAGTTGCGCTGGCTTTTTTCCCAGGTGGTTTGCTCGTCGTCGATGGAGCGCAGAAGCTCGGGGTTGGACAATATGAGGATGGTGTCGCCGACCTCGACCATGCTGCCTTCGTCGGCCACTATGCGGTCGACGAATCCGCCTTCCTGCGAATTGACCTTGATGGTCTTGATTGGCTGCACAGTCCCTTCCACGTCGATGTACTCGAGGAAGTGTCCTTTCTCGACTTTTGAGATTGTACATTCCTCCGCGCTGACTTTCTCTGTCCGTGGTCCGAAGGCGAGGACAGACACGTAAACCAGGAGCGCAAGAGCCATGCCGCCTGTGATAAGATGGGTGCGGTACTTGATGTACCAGGGTTTCTTTTTCAATAATATATCCATAGAGTTCTGTTTTTTAATCAATCTATTGGCAGTTCCTCGCTTAGTGGAACATTGTTCTCGAAGTCATAGCCGGTAATGCTCCGGAGTGTGTAGTACAGACTCCAGTAGGTCTGCATGGTGGAGACGCGGCTGCGTCGGGCGGAGTTCTTCTCGCTCAGTGCCGAGTTGAGGTCAAGCAAGGCGTTGCGCCCGAGTATGTACAACCGTTTTGCCACGTTGTATCGTTGTTCGGCGCGCTGGTCGGTGAGCGACGCTATGTGTACCTTCCTTGACTGCATGTTGAATTGCAATACGAGTTTCTGCACGTTCTTGCGGAAGTTCTCCATTCCCTGCTCAACCTCTGTGCGGGTCAGTGCGAGCTGTGACTTTGCCTCTTTGATGCGTCCCCGTCCCCGTCCCCAGTCGAGTATGGGCAGGCTCAGCGATACGCTGACCGACTCCTGGTGGTTGGGATGATGGTATGTGGAACTGATGTCCCTTCCTGTCTGCGACAGCCCGAACTGCACGTATAAGTCAGCCTTCAGTCCCGCGCTGGCTTTAGCCGAGGCCAGACTGCTCTCGCTCTCTTTCAACACGCGCTTGTAGTAGTCGGGGTCGGGACTGTTCTGCAGGGCGTAATCCATGGCTTGCTGCAGGGGTATCTCGAATTGTGGCACACTGTCGGGCAGTGTTATCTTTATGTTGGTAGTTTGCTCCAGACCGAAGAATGAGCGTGTGTTCTGCAGCTGTTCCTCTAATTCTGTTTGCGCGTTCATCATGTTTGTCTCTTCGTTGAGGCGGTTGATTTCCAGTTGCAGCATCTCGTTTTCTGTTATCGTGCCTATGACGTAACGTCCTTGTGCCATTTGGTAGAGCGTGTCGGCTGAAGCGAAATTCTGCTTCGCCATGTCGAGTTCGGCCTGTGCGGACACGAGACCGAAGAAGTAGGTGCATGTATTCGCTGATATTAGTTCAAGTGTCTCCGCATATTGTTTTTTCGCCTCTCTGTAGCGCAGGGGTTCTATGCGCCTGCTCCATTTCAGTGAATTGTAACCAAAGAGGCTTTGTTCGTAGCCTATGACGAGTGGTTCGGAACTGTATGCCGTAGTCTTGTCGTGCAGTTCGTCAAGCCTGTTGAGCGTGCTTTTCACGAACACGCTTCCGCCGGTCAGGGCGATATTCTGGTTTAGTTTCAGTGAGAGGTCGGCTCCGAACTGGTCTTGTTTTATGAACAACGCCGTACCGTCCGACTGGGTTATCTTGTTCACCTCCTTATTTAAATAAGGTGACGAAGTTAAAGACAGTGAGGGAAGATAGTTGGCGCGATAGTAGCGGTAGCTCCAGTAGGCGGACAGGAAGGTGTTGCGCGCGCTTTGGGCTGATGGCGACTGCCGCTGTGCCAGTTGGATGGCCGCTTGCAAATCGAGTACGATGGTGTCGCCGCTTTCCGCCTGCGCCGCTGCTGCTGCATGCATCGCAAGAGCTGTAATTGTTATTTGTATGAATGTTTTTGTTGACATGACTGTTCGCTTTGATTTCTCTTATATACTAACAAAAAGCGTGCCATGTCCGTTAATGTTCTGATAATTAGAAGATAATGTATTTGGTCGGACTGTTGTAAAAGTGCGATTCCGCACGTAGGCAGAGTGCGGAATCGCACGGTTCGCACACTTCAAAGAGGCAGTGTCAGCGTGAATGCAGTGCCTTTCCCGGATGTTGAGTTTACGGTGATAGTGCCTCCGTGGAGCGACATGATCTGCTTGCAGATGCTTAGTCCGATGCCCGACCCGTTGGTCTTTGTGGTATAGAAAGGTATGAAGATGTGTTCGATGACCTCGGGAGTCATTCCACAGCCGTTGTCATCGATTGTGATGATCAAGTCGCGTTTGTATTTGTCTGCGCTTGTGTGTATTGTTATTGAAGGCGAGTCGCTGTTAATTGCCTCCTGTGCGTTTTTAATGATGTTGATGATGACTTGCTCTATCTGTGTGCGGTCGATGTTGACGCGTAGAGCGGGTTGCTCCGCATTGTAGTGTATGTATGGTTCCGGAAAGAGCTGGCGGATGTCGTCGAGAAGGTCTCCAATTGCCACTTCGCCAAGTTGTGGCGATGGGATGTGCTGTAGCTTCCGATAGTTCTCGACAAACTGCATCAGTCCGTCGCTCCTTCGGTGAATGGCTTTCAAGGCCATGAGCGTGTCGTTGTCCGTCAGTGTGCCTTGTCCGATCTCTTCGCACAGCGTGTCGGACAATGAGATTATGGGGGCGAGCGAGTTCATGATCTCGTGGGTCAGTACGTGGACGAGTTGTTGTTGTGCGGCTATTTCGCTTTGTTGTACGATGGATTGTACGTTTTGAAGGGCATAGAGCCGGTAGCTGAGTCCGTGACTGTAGAAGTTGGCCACTGTGGCGACGTAGTCTTTTGCCGTGTTTCCCTTATTGGTAATATGGATTAGCTTCTGTACTCCGTGCCGCAGTCCGTTGATTTGTCGCGGAAGCGTCGGATCCAAGTATGCCAAGTCGTCGATTTTATAAAATTTAAATCCGCACAAACCGTCGATTGCCGCACGGTTCATCCATTGTACGTCGCCTTGTGTGTCAACCACCATCAGCAGGGTGTTAACGGTGTCGAGGATGGCTCCGAAGTATTGGTATTGCGATTCCATGCGCGCTGTCGCCTTGTTGAAGTCGTCTATTACCGCGTTGAGTTCCTCCACCAGCCGCTTCTCCTCTCCCCACATTCTTTTTGTTAAAAAGCGGGAGGTGAAGTCGCATGAACGAATAGCCTCAATGGTTTGTCGAAGCCGCTTGTTTGATTTGCCGTGAAAGAGGTTTTCTAAGAATGACATGTCTTTATAGTCCGAGTTTGTCTATTTTACGATATAATGCGAAGCGGGTTATTCCAAGAAGCTGTGCCGCCTGAGTGAGGTTGCCGTTGCTGAGCGAGATGGCGCGTTGTATGGCGTCGCGCTCAAGGGCTTCCAGGTTCAGCGTGGCGGGACGCTCCGGATTGCCGCCGTCTGTGTGTCCTGCGGATGATTCCTGTCTGTCCGACATGTCTGGCAATATCTCGTCGGCGGTTATTACAGGATGGTTTGATAGCACGATGGTTCTTTCCATGCAGTGTTGGAGTTCGCGCACATTTCCCTCCCACTTGTACTGCATGAGTTTCAAGCGCGCATCGTCGGACAACTCTACGCCTTCCCGTCCGTATTTTCCGGCATACGTGTCGATGAAGTGTTTCGCCAACAGCAGTATGTCGTTGCCGCGCTCGCGCAGTGGTGGCAGATGAAGCTCTATGGTGTTAATGCGGTAGAGCAGGTCTTGCCGGAACGTGCCTTCCTTCGCACGCGCTGCGAGATTTGAGTTGGTTGCCGCGATGAGCCGTATGTCGGCCTTGCTGATTTTGGTCGATCCTATGCGCGACATCTCGCGCTTTTCGATCACCGTGAGCAACTTTTGCTGCATGGCCGGGGTGAGGTTTCCTATTTCGTCAAGGAACAGGGTGCCTCCGTCGGCGTTCTCTATGCGTCCTTCCTTCGCTTTGTGCGCGTCGGTGAACGCTCCTTTTTCATATCCGAAGAGTTCGCTCTCGAACAGGTTCTCCGGTATGCAGCCGAGGTCTATGGTTACGAACGGACCTTTGGAGCGGCCGGACTGTTGGTGGATGGCGTGTGCCACCACGTCCTTGCCTGAACCGTTCTCTCCTGTTATCAGCACGTTTGCCTCAGTGGCGGCCACTCGTTT
This sequence comes from uncultured Bacteroidaceae bacterium, assembly GCA_964537205.1. Taxonomy (GTDB): domain Bacteria; phylum Bacteroidota; class Bacteroidia; order Bacteroidales; family Bacteroidaceae; genus Colivivens. The sequence continues at coordinate 711 of CAZHZH010000039.1, read as the reverse complement.
GATCTTTTCCTTCAGCTCCATGATGGCGGGGCATTCGCCAATGAAATTGTCGAGCGCGCCGCCCGATGCCGGTCTCGTGTCGTTGTCGTCGGAGCGGCTTGCGCTCAATTTCACCGCGCTCTCCACTGTCCCAAGCAACTTGTCCTTTTCCCACGGCTTTGGAATGAAGTCGACGGCTCCGGCCTTTATCGCCCTTACCGCCTTCTCCGTGTCCACGTAGGCGGTGATGAACAACACCACGCTCTTCGGGTCGTGTTTCAGTATCTTGCCAAGCCACTCGTAGCCCTCCTCGCCGCTCATCGCGTCGCGGTGGAAGTTCATGTCGAGTATGATCACGTCGGGCGCGAAGCTGTCCATGAACTCGATGATGCGTTCGGGGTTAGTCGTCACGCGTATTGCCTCTACGTGTGGTTTTAGCAACATGTTGAGCGACAACAGGACATCCTCGTTGTCGTCGACTATCAGTATTTTCCCTCTTTTTTCCATGCGCTTACTTTCCAGATTGTTTTGTGGTGTTTATATCTTTGTCCTCGATTTAGTGACGTGCAAAGTTACATTTTTTTCTTGCATACAATAACCTTATTGTGGATCTTATTTTGCAAAATTAGTGTTAAGGAAAAATATCGGGGCGTGGTCTGTGCCTCCTTTCGACAGCCTGCCTGATTCAGTGAAATGCGCAAGCCATTTCAACGCCATGTACTTGCTGAGTTT
>CAZHZH010000038.1:22660-25194 GCA_964537205.1 uncultured Bacteroidaceae bacterium | reverse complement strand
TTGTACTTGTGGTACAACTGCTTGTCTATGTCTGCTACACTCTGGCTCCAATCTATATCGCTCGATGATGTGAAGTCTTGAAGGGGAACAAAGCTATAAACTCTAGATGGTGCGGACTGAGTAATTTTTATCGCTGCAACAAGAATACGAAAAAACTTTGTTTTAATATACTTATAGAAATGCTTGGCTTCAATTTCAGAATTGAAAGCTGCATACAAGTAAGACTGAGAACAGACAGAGTGTTTTGGCGCATATTCTGGATCACCTAATACTTTGTCATCATTTCCAGAACCACCAGCAATAGGAATAAAGACTTTATACGCTTCTATATCTTGTCTATTTTTCCTAATGTCGTTGTAATCCACAAATTCAACTTTGCGCTTTTGGTTCTCTATATGAAATAACAGAACATCATGCATTCCACTTTTTTTATCTGCATATACAGGGAAAGGTGTTTTTGTGCTTGTTCTTGGATTAGAAGGAATACCAAATGGAGTATCAGCAGACATTATTGTGTCAACTGTTTTGACTAAATCAATTTTCCTTTGTTTTGCAACTCTCTGTATGATACCTATCATCCTTGGTTCTCGTACCAAAATTTCAAATTGACTCAAGTCTGTTATTATCGTTTGTCTATTATTAGATTGTATTAATGTGTATTCGCATAATGTTTTCACTTTAATATTCTCTAAGTAATAGCAAACACCACCTTTAATTTCAACATTATCAAAAAGAGCTGTCCCGTTAGAATAGGTAATAAGTTTTACTATATTACCACAAGTCAACATTCTTTTCCTAAAGTCGCCCAAGAGGTTCTCTCGTCCTGCCGCGAACCATCTTGCGGGCATAACTAGAGAACTATATCTTGAGGTTGTTTTGGTAGCTATATTTGCAAAGAGTTGATATAGTGGAGCGTCATTGTTTCCTCCAGATCCTCCCATCACTTGATACGGAGGATTACCTACTACAGCGTCTATTTTCATATTCTCGTTGTTATTTATTTTCCAGAAGTTTTTGCCGTCGCGCAGGGTGTTGACCACAAGGTCTGGATGTTGTGATATGTTTTGAATTATATTCGGATAGTATTGTGCGTTCACACGGATGTTATGGAATCCGGCAAGAGTGCGCTTCGTTATGCTTACAGCCATCGGTGTCTTGCAGACAACAAAGATGTTCTCCTCGATAGTGACATCCCATAGGCTTTTGGCAAGTCCGATTGGCACTTCGCCGAACTTATGCTTGGCGGCTGCTACTCTGTTCTGGTAAATGCTGTATGCCACATAGAGAGGATAGAGTCCGCTCTTTGAATTTATTTCTAAGACGTGTGCTTCGGGATTGAATACGTCTTTTGTCACCTCTCCTTGATCCACGAAGCGCGGTTCCTGCAATGTGTGTTCGAACTTTTCATCGTAGAAGCACCAGCCTCCCAAGCAATCGCTGAGATGCATGTTCACCACCCGCCATGGAGTCAGCACGGTTTCCTTGTCTGGATTGCGGAAGGTGTTGAAGATGGCGGCAATGCGCTCTATACGTTCTTCGATAGTAAACTTGTCGGCCGCCCGTGCCATTTCACGTATGCGCTTGCCTGCCTCACGGAAAATGTCGGGGTCGTAGTATTTCTTGAACTTCTCAAACTTCGGCTTGTCCACGCCTTTGGGCATGAACTCTTCCCATGAATAGTCGTCGATGATGGAAGAGAAGTTGTCTATAGTGATTTCCGCGTCTTCATCTTTCAGCTCGGCGCCGTAGATCAGCAGTGGCATACGTATGGAGATGCCGCGCAAGATGCTGATGGCATTGCGCCGCTGATTGCTCATAGCTTTCAGTTCGTTAAGACGCGCCTGTTCCTCTGGCGTGCGTTCCCGCTTTGGCTTCCTCTCCAATCGTTCTTTTTCTTCGTACTGCTCGTTGGTGAATCCTTGATTGTTTATGTCGATGTTGCCGGTTTTTGCCATCGCCTTTGTGGTTCCGATGGTATTCTTCAAATCATCGAAGTCCCGCAGTTCCACTGCTGTCAGTTTCAGTAGCTCGTCATTGTAGAGCGCGCCGTCCTCGAAACCACATTGCACTACTTTCTCTATCTGCGCCTTCTTCAACTGGCCCATCATCTTGTTCACGTCGTAAGGCTTCATCTGGCTTCCTTCAATTGCAATGATAGGGCAGAAGTTGAGGAAGTCGCCGAGGATTCTTCGGTCTTCCTCTGTTTGCTTGCCTGCTTTGGCGCTCACCTTCGCGGTCTCTGCCAGCACACGCAGGGTGCGGTCGGGGGCGAAGTCGAAGGCGTAACACTGTTCCTTCATACGCCCGTGGCAGGTGTAAGGTGTTTGCACACGGAAGATTGTCTGCATATATTGTGCCGCGGATGTACTGAACGACCCTGCCATCATGAACACGGCCGTCCATGGTTTGACCGTAACTCCTGTAGTCAGGCGGCCGCAACTCAATGTGATGGTATAGGTCTCGTCAGGGTCGCTGCCGATAGCCTTCTCAACCTTTCTCAACGCCTCGTCGCTCTCTTCTTCCTCATCGCCATT